>NZ_LIQY01000680.1 GCF_001418495.1 Streptomyces pathocidini
CGACCACCCGGCGGTGGTCGACGGTCCCGTCCAGCGCCCCCAGATGCCGCGCCATGTGCCCCGCCTTCCCGGTGTCCGAGGGCCCGATCCGCCCGTCGACCCGCACGAAGTGCCGCTCGATCCCATGCGTCCGCACCATCGGCAGCAACTGCTCGTGCGGGGCGAGCGAGCACAGCGACTGCGTCGACCCGGCGGCCTGCCGCCCGGCGAGCAACTCCCGCGCGCCCTGCGTCAGTTGCGCCCCCTCGGCCCGCGTCCAGTAGTGCCGGTGGAAGGTCTCGTCCATGACCTCCCACTCCTCGTCCGTGGGCAGCCGCCCCATCAGCCGCTCGTAGAACCGCGGCACCGGCACGCAGTACAGGTCGCGGTAGCGCGCCAACGTGATCGGCGGAAGGCCGATCTCCGCGAAGGAGGCGTTCGTCGCCTCGATGACGGCGTCGATGTCGTGGAACAGCGTCCCGTTCCAGTCCCAGACGATGTGCGTCCCTTGCGTACCCATGCGAAAAACCGTACCCGCCCCCACCGACAACGAGCCCCCTCAGCCAACGAGCCCGGGAACCTCCTGAGTCGCGTACCACAGCAAGTCATGGTCCTCGGCGCCGTCCACGGTGAACTGCGCGTCGTCGTCGCCCAGATCCGCCGCCCCCAGCGCGGCCGCCGCGGCCGAGACGTCGGCCTCGGCGTCCGCCGCGTCCACGTGCACGGCCGCCACCTTGGCGAACGGCACTGCGCGCGCGATGCTCACCGCGCCGAGCAGGGAGCTGTCGAGCCCCCGGTCCGGGTCGGCGACCGCCTCCGCGTCGGGGACGTCCAGGGCCACCACGGCCCGGCGGCGCGGAGCCTGCGGATCGGTGGCGAGCAGCCGCAGGGAGGCCTGGGCGGAGCGGGTCAGCGCCGCGTACTCCAGCTCCTCGATGTCGTCGGAGACGTACCACTCGCGCAGGGCGGGCGTGACGGCGAAGGCGTCCAGCGGGCCGGGGCCCAGCTCGCCCGCCTTGTACGCCGCGGCGAGGCCGGGGAGGGTCGTGGGGACGTAGACGCGCATGGGGGCAGCATACGGGCGCGGGTCCCCCTTCGGAGGCCGGGCGGCCGAGTCCCGGCAGGACCGGGCCTGGCCCGTCCCGGCGGCAGGACGGCTCAGGGCGGCCCCCGTCCCCCTGATAGGTGAATCCCGGCCCCGCGGCGAAGC
>NZ_LIQY01000681.1:0-1853 GCF_001418495.1 Streptomyces pathocidini
CACCCGCCGCCGGGGCGCCCGCGCGGTCGCCGCCTCGCTCGGCGCGGACGGAATGCTGCTGGTGACGCCGGACGGCGACTGGCAGGCGGCCCCGCCGCGGGCGTTCGCGGGCAATCCGACGGGCGCGGGCGACTCGGCCGTGGCCGGGCTGCTGTCCGGGCTGGCCGAGGGCCTGCCCTGGCCCGACCGGCTGGCGCGGGCCGTGGCGCTGTCGGCCGCCACCGTACTGGCCCCGGTGGCGGGCGAGTTCGACCGGGCCGCTTACGCGGAGCTGCTGCCGCGGGTGGAGATCGCGCGCGGGGCGGGAACACCAGAAGCCTAGGAACCTAGGGTCAACCGGGCCGCTCGCGGCCCACGTTTGGGGGGCACATGCCACTCGTCGGCACCGGTGAACTCGTCGCCGAGGCGCGGGCCGAGGGCCGCGCGGTCGCGGCGTTCAACGTCATCACGCTGGAGCACGCCGAGGCGATCGCCGCGGGCGCCGAGGCCGCGGGCGCGCCCGCGATCCTGCAGATCTCGGAGAACGCGGTGAAGTTCCACGGCGGCCGCCTCGCCCCCATCGCAGCGGCGGCCGTCGCCGTGGCCCGCGCCTCCTCCGCGCCCCTCGCGCTCCACCTCGACCACGTCGAGTCGGTGGACCTGCTGCACGCCGCGCACCCCGAGGGCTTCAGCTCGGTGATGTTCGACGCGTCGAAACTGTCGTACGGCGACAACGTCAAGGCCACGGCGGAGGCAGTGCGTTGGGGCCACGAGCGCGGCATATGGATCGAGGCCGAGCTCGGCAAGGTCGGCGGCAAGGACGGCGAGCCGCCGCTCGACGCGCACGCGCCGGGCGTGCGCACGGATCCGGCCGAGGCGGCCGTGTACGCCGAGGAGACCGGCGTGGACGCACTCGCCGTCGCGGTCGGCAGCTCGCACGCGATGACCGCTCGTACGGCCTCCCTCGACCACGAGCTGATCGCCCGCCTCCGGGAGGCCGTCCCCGTACCGCTGGTGCTGCACGGCTCCTCGGGCGTCCCCGACGAGGAGATCCGGCGCGCGGTCGCCGCCGGAATGGCGAAGATCAACGTAGGTACGGCCCTCAACACGGCCTTCACCCGGGCCGTACGGGCCCATCTCGACGCGGACCCGAAGGTGGTCGACCCGCGGAAGTACGTGCGCCCGGCGCGGGACGCGATGGCGGCGACGGTCGCGGACTTCCTGGGGGTCGTGAACGGGGCCGTGAGCGGGTCGTGAACGGCTGAGGGCTGCCTGGCGGTTGTGCACGGCAGAGGGCTGCCGGGGGCCGCGCGGTTCCCAGGACTGCGCCGCGGAGCCATGCGGTCCCCGGGGTCTGCCCCGGCCCGACGTCAGCTCCCTCAGGGCTCACCTCGGGGCCTCGGGGGTTGCCTCGCTAGCCCTTGACCTGGCCCTCCTTCAACCAGACCTGGTCGAGGGCGTACTGCGTCTGATTGTCCGTCATGGAGTAGAACTCGATGGTGTTCGTGCCCTTGTTGAGCTCGACGTAGGCGAAGGACCGGGTCCAGCCCTTGTCCCACGCGCCTTCCTTCGCCATCGCGTAGTTCTTGAGCTGGGTCGGCGCCTCGCGGACCTTGCTGTTGAGCACGAGGGTCGTCGCGGCGTCCTTGCCAGGCACGCTGTAGCCCACGAACAGCGTGTACTGGCCGTCCTTGGGCACGTTCACGGTCCAGGTGGCGGAGGCGCCGGGACCGCTCATCATCAGGTACGAGCCGGTCTCGGAGCGGGCGCCCTGGATGTCGCTCGCGGCGGTGGTCGGACCCTTGATGCGCAGCGAGGCCGCGTCCACCTTCTTCGAGGCGAACGGCTTGGCGTCGTCCTTGTCGGGCTCGGCG
>NZ_LIQY01000681.1:1869-1997 GCF_001418495.1 Streptomyces pathocidini
ACGACGGCCGCGACGACCGCTATCGCGCCGATGAGCAGGCCCTTGCTGTTGGGCCCGCGCCCGCCGCCGTGGCCGCCGTGGCCATGGGAAGCGGGCTGGTGCGGGGCGCCGCCGGGGAGGGTCTCGGG
>NZ_LIQY01000682.1 GCF_001418495.1 Streptomyces pathocidini
GCTCCTGACGGGCCTACTGCCACTGCCACACCCAGTGCCCCCAGCGCGCCGAGAACGTGCCTTCGTTGCGGATGTCTCACCGTCGGTTCACCTTCCATTGTTTCTGTCGGCCGGAGTTGAGCAGCACGGAGCGCGTGGACACGGTTGTGAGCACGGAACCCCCGCGAGCACAGCGCGCGTGGGCGCGCGCCCGCGAGCCCGGAGCCCGCGAGTCCCGCTCGTACGAGCAAGGCACCCGCGACCGCCTCAGACCGCCGGGCGGCGCGGATCCCATCCGTCGAGGAGCTGCGCCGGGTCGCGCCACACCTCGGCCTCGGCGGCGTCGAGTTGGCGCGAGCAGGCGAGGCGGCCCGAGGTGTCGACGGGGGCGCCATCCGGGGTGGTGCTGCCGTACTCCCAGAACCGCAGCCGGTCCACGGTGGTGCAGTCGCCGTCGCTGATCCCCCAGCCCACGGGGGCCACATGGGCGTCCATCGTGGAGTCGAGGAACACCACTTGGCTGGTGGGGAAGCGCTTGTCGATCCGCCCGAGCAGGACGCTGCCGTCGGGCACGGTGTCCGCCCGGGTCAGCCGGGTGCGGAGGAAGACGTTGCCCGGCCACCCGTCCTGGTTGCGGATCTGGGCGATGTAGCCGATGTCCAGCGACCGCAGTTCGGAGTCCTGGACGAAGACCCCGCCGGTCCCCCACACGAAGTCGACGTCGCCCTCGACATAGCTGTCGGTCACGAACGCCCGCCCCTGGAGCCGCAGGCTGTCCTGGTGGCTGAGCACGCGTACGTGGTCGAGGACGATCCGGTCGCCGTTGCCGCGGAAGGCCTCGGCCTGGGAGCCGCCGTCCGGGGTGGAGTTGTGGATCGTGGCGTGCTCCAGCCGGAAGTCGTCCGCGTCCACGCCGAAGGCGGCGCGCCAGCAGTTGAACCGGTCCGGCTGTGGCAGCACGCGGCGCGGGCAGTAGCTCTGCTCGGGCGGCACGTTCGCCATGGCCGCGTCGCCGTTCAGCACACTGTTGTTGGGGTAGCCGATCACGGTACGGGACGCGCCCGAGCCGCGGACCGTGAGGTGCGGCTTGTTCTGCGCCACGTAGACGATCTCGCGGTACGTGCCGGGGGCGACGTCGATGCGGACGGAGGTGCTGTTGTTCTCGGGTACGGAGTCGACGGCGCCCTGGACGGTGCAGAAGTCGGCGCCTCCGGACCGGTCCACCGTGATCCGGGGGGCGCTGCGGCGCGGGGCGTCCTGGGTCCTGAACCGCCAGGTGCCGCCCTCGACGGCCGTCATCCCGAGGAAGAAGCCCTCCTCCACGGTGACGTGGTACACCTCGCCGGGCGCCAGCGCCTGGTGCAGATGGACCGAGGCGGTCCTCCCCTCCACCACCACCGGCTCGTAGGTCCAGCGGTGCACCTCCCCGTAGTCCGACAGGGCGCCGCCGATGGCGCGCTGCCGGGAGGCGGGGTCGGCCAGGTCGACCGTGTCCACCAACGTGCCGTCGGCGCGGTGGACTTGGAGCCGGCCGGCCGTGCCCAGCTGCGGCGGCTCCTTGAAGGTGAGCCGCAGGGGGGTGTCGGCGCAGACGGGCCGGTCGAGCCCGCGCGGGGAGAGCACGACCGCCGGACCGCCGTAGTCGGCGGCCGCCCCCGAGGACGCGGGGAGCTGCCCCTGCGCGGGCGGGGCTATGGCCAACGGCAGCGTCACCACCGCCGACACGAGAACCACGAACTGACGCAACCATCGCATGGCACAGGCTCCTTACGCCGACCGCGTGCGGAGATGGCATTCCTTTGGAATGCCACTCATGGAACCATAGGGACATCGAGCTGACCACCCTTCAGGACCTCCGGAAACGGGAAGGAGACGGGAAGGATCCGATGACCGTTCCCGCGCGAACCCCCCTGCCCCTCGTCCTCGTCGGTGCCCGCGGCCACGGCCGCCGGCACCTGGAGAACATCCGCCGCCTCGAAGCGCTGGGGCTCGTGCGCCTCGTGGGAGTCTGCGACGTCACGCCCCTGACGAGCGGGGAACTCGGCGGCTTCGGGGACCGGGAGGACCCGCCGCGGCAGTCCCCCGACCTGGCGGAGCTGCTGGAGTCCACGCGCCCGGCGATTGCCGTCGTCTGCACCCCGATCCCCACCCACGCGGATCTCGCGCTGCTGGCCGCCGCGCACGGCGCGCACCTGCTCGTGGAGAAGCCGCCCGCGCCCTCGTACGCGGAGTTCCTGCGCATGGCCGACGGCATCGGAAAGGCAGGGGTGGCATGCCAGATCGGCTTCCAGTCGCTCGGCTCGGACGCCGTCCCGGCGATCCGCGCGCTCATCGCCGAGG
>NZ_LIQY01000683.1 GCF_001418495.1 Streptomyces pathocidini
CCCCCCGAGGCCCGAATACGCCGCGGTATACGCGTGCCGCACCGCGGGGTACGCAGGCCCCGCCGCGGCACGGCGCTGATCGGGCTGGCCGCCCTCGCCCTGACGGCCCCCACCGCGGCGACGGCCACGACGACGTTCGGCGCCGCCTCCGGCGTCAAGGAAGCCCTCGGCTTCGGGACCGCGGGCCCGCCCGCCGCAGGCCGCGCCCAGCCCGACGCGACCTGCTCCCCCGGCTACGTCGAGGGGGTGCAGATGTCGGAAGGGCTGCCCACGGCCCCCGGCAGCACGCGGAGCACCGGTACCGTCCGGGCCCTCAACCTCATGATCGACTTCCCGGATACGAAGGGCGCGGGCAGCGCGCGGAAGCGGCTCGCCGAGTTCTTCCCGAGGACCTCCCAGTGGTACGCCACCAGCTCGTACGGCCGCCTCGACTACCAGGCGCACGCCCCCATCACCGACTGGCTGCGGATGCCGCGCCCCTTTCACGCGTACGGCATCGACCGCGGCGTCGGCTACGAGCCGGGCTACCGGCGGCTGGCCCGGGACATCACGAGGGCGGCCGACGGCCGGGTCGACTTCGCCTCGTACGACCTGGTCAACATCCTCGTCACGCCGAACGCGGGGCCGCCGGCGCTGGACAGCGTGCTGTCGGTGACGTTCGCGGGGGTGTCGGACGCACCGAGGGCGGATGGCGCGACGCTGCGGCACATGTCGTTCATCTACAGCCGCCAGGACGACGGCACAGAGACGGCGGGCGACAACGCGTACCGCGTACTACCCCACGAGAACGCCCACTCCCTCGGCCTCCCCGACCTCTACACGGCGCGGGGCGGCACCAAGGCCGGGCACTGGGACATCATGTCCGAGGACTGGGGCGCCAACAACGACTTCCTGGCCTGGCACAAGCGCAAGCTGGGCTGGCTGACGGACGCGCAGGTCGCGTGCGCGAAGGGAACCGGCCCTAGCGACCACCGGGTGGCGGCGCTGGCAGGGTCAGGGGCCGGGTCGGCGGGGGC
>NZ_LIQY01000684.1 GCF_001418495.1 Streptomyces pathocidini
GCGCCGAGGAGCCATACCGCGTCGATGCGGCCCGCGTCGGCGATCCGGGCGAGCTCGGCGACGGTGAACCGGCGGCTGCCGCTGAGGGACCGGGACAGCTTGGAGGGGTCCATGACGATCCGCCGCGCGAACTCCCGCTGGCTGCAACCGGCCTCCCCGATGACCTGCCGCACCCGCTCGGCGACGTCGCCACCGGCGTCGGGCACTCGGCTACCGGGGCTACCGGCTTGATGCTGCATGCCCGCCAGAGTAGGGATGCGTTGAGATAAACGCAACGCCAGGCACGGCAGTGATCTCAACACCCCTTGCCATATGAGGAAGATGCCAGGCATTGCGTACTGACTGATGAATCAGTCGGGCATCGCAACACCGCTCCGAGACCAGGCCTTAGGGCAGGGTCAGCACGCGCGGCCCCTCGTCCGTGATCGCGACCGTGTGCTCGAAGTGGGCGGCCCGACTGCCGTCGCAGGTGCGGAGCGTCCAGCCGTCCGCCACAAGTGCGCGGTATGAGTGTGCGCTTCGAACGCGAGGTCAGGCCGCCGCCCACTGGTCGTAGGCCAGCTTGCACACCAGGCCCACCACGACCACCACGAGCACGCCCCGTACGAATCCGCTGCCCTTCTTGAGCGCCATCCGCGCGCCCAGCAGGCCGCCGCCCAGGTTGAACAGCGCCATTCCGCCGGCCAGTTGCCACAGGACAGTGCCCTGGGCGGTGAACATGACCAGGGCCCCGAAGTTGGTGCACACGTTGACGACCTTGGTAGTCGCGGAGGCGGTGACCAGGTCCATATGGAGGATGGCGGCGAGGGCGATGACCAGGAAGGTGCCGGTCCCGGGGCCGATCAGGCCGTCGTAGAAGCCGATGCCGAGGCCCGCGACGAGGATCGCGGCCAGCACGCGCTGCCGGGTGGCCGGGCCGGGTGCGGGGGCGGTGCCGAAGGAGGGACGCAGGAGGACGAAGGCCAGGACTCCGAGCAGGACCACGATAATGAGCGGCCGCAGCACGGCGCTGTCGATGCCCGCGGCGAAGAACGCCCCGGCGAGGGAACCGCCGATCGCCGCGAGCCCGATCCGTACCGCCGTCCGCACGTCCACGGGCGCCTTGCGCGTGTACGTGATGGCGGCAGCCGAGGTGCCGACGATGGACACGGCCTTGTTGGTGCCGAGCACGTACGCAGTCGGCACGTGCGGAAGTCCGACCAGGAGGGCGGGGAGTTGGAGCAGGCCGCCACCGCCGACCACGGCGTCCACCCAGCCGGCCGCCGCGGCGGCGACGCAGAGGAGGATCAACGTTGTCAGCGGTATGTCGGGCACGGCGGTCACTCTCCGGTCGCGGTCACGGCGGTGGGGCGGCCAGGCGCAGGCGGGAGCGCATCGCGTAGCAGCGGCGAAGCCACCGGGCCTCGCCGGGCGGGGCGGGCTCGAAGGAGGCCCGGCGGTGCAACACCCTACGGTTGTCGAACAGGTGGAACGCACCTGCCCCCACCAGCACGGAAACCCCTTCGAGGCCGGCGAGGCAGTCCTCGAACCAGCGCAGGGCCGCCCGCGCCCACGCCGTCTGCCCGGTGACGCGGCCCGGCCCGTAGCGCAGGGCGGAGCTGCCGTCGCGGAGAGTCCACAGCAGGGGGACGTCCGTGCGGACAGGCGGCTCGCCACCGGGGTACGGGGCGTTGGCGGCGTATGGGGCGTTCGACACGTATGGGGCGGAGCGGGCGCTGTGTGGAATGTGCCCGCCGGTGGCCGTGCCGGGCGGATCGTACGGGCCGAGGTGCGCGCCGGTGTGTGTGCCGTACGAGCTGGTGTGCGCGAGGTGCAGGTTGTGCGCGCCGCGCGCCGGGGCGTACGACTCGGGCGCCTTCACGGCGAACTGCGGCCTGCGCAGCTCCCCCGCGACGCGCTCGGGGAGTTCGGCGAGAACGGTGTCGACGGGCAGTAACTCGGTCGGAACGCCCTCGGCGTTGCGGATGCCGTAGAAGGAGAGGAAGTGGGGTATCGCGGCCGACGGGGCCGCGCAGGCGCCATGTTCGAGCACCGAGTCGTCGGTGTGCCAGGCGAGTTGGCAGGCGTGGCCCCAGGATGTGCGGGTGCGGGCGGCGCCGGCACTGGGCGCCACGTTGCGGATCAGCCGCCCCTCGTTCTCCCAGGCGTAGGCGACCGGGTCCAGCCCGAGCAGCCGCAGCAGACCGAACTGCACGAGGTTGGGAACCTTCAGCCGTTCTTCGGTGTATTCATCGCAGAAGCCCGCTCGGGGGGTGGGCACGCGGTGAACGGACCGGGGGAGGTTCGACAGTGTCAGCCAGGGGATGCCGGAGTGCTGCCATGCGGCGAGCGCCTGGAGCAGCTCTCCGGGCAGGTGCGCTCTCAACTGCCGCGCGCCGTGCGAGAGATAGTGCCGCACGTCGGCGTCGGGGACGGCGGAGCCGAGATCCGCCACCGCCATGAGCGCGGCGGCAGCTGCGTCACGCGCACCGTCGGGGACGCGAATCGGGACAGTGGGGGGTAGGACGGACATGATCACGACACTAGGGGGCGTATCCCCGCCCGCTTTGGGAGTTGAGGGACATCTGAGGTTCGGGCGCCCGCCTCGGGGGCCGGCGGGCCTGGGCTGGGGCGGAGTGCGGCCTCGCCCGGGCCTGTGGGGTGGTCAGGGAGCCGCCTGAGC
>NZ_LIQY01000685.1 GCF_001418495.1 Streptomyces pathocidini
CCTCCTCCCCCGCAGGAGGAGCCGCCGCAGGATGAACCTCCGCCGCAGGAGGAGCCGCCGGACGAGTCGCCGGATGAGTCGCCGCCCCAGACCCACCAACTGCCGCCGCCCGAGGCGGCGCCGGACCCGTAGCGGCTACGGCGCCGCCGTTTGCTTCCCCTGCGGCCCCCGCGGCCCCCGCCACTCGCCATGCCCGCGATCCCGACCACCACGATGATCAGGAACGCCACGAAGAAGATCTCAGGCATCTGTCCCCACTCTCCTCTCGTCCCCCGAGCGTCCGCAGAACGTCCGCAGGGCGTGCCCCCTGGCGAGGCCCCCGTTCGCCGTCCTTCCGGCGTGAGGAGGTGATGCCCCCGCCTCTTCCCGGCCAAAGCGGAGTTGAGCAAGTCCAGAGGTTCCCCGCAGGATGGGGCGCATGGGACGACCTCTCCTCAACCGCCGCCTCGCCGAGTTCGGAACGACGATCTTCGCCGAGATGTCCGCGCTCGCCGCCAGCACCGGGTCGATCAACCTGGGCCAGGGCTTCCCCGACACCGACGGCCCGGCGGAGGTCCGCGAGGCCGCGGTACGCGCCCTGCGCGAAGGCCGCGGCAACCAGTACCCACCGGGCCTCGGCATCCCCGAACTCCGCACCGCGATCGCGGAGCACCAACTACGCCGGTACGGGCTGGAGTTCGACCCGGACCGCGAGGTGCTGGCCACGGCGGGCGCGACCGAGGCCATCGCCGCCTCGCTGCTGGCGCTGCTGGAACCGGGCGACGAGGTCATCGCCCTGGAGCCGTACTACGACTCGTACGCCGCGTGCATCGCGATGGCGGGCGGGCGGCGCGTGCCGGTCACCCTGCGCCCCGACCGCGCGACCGCGTCCTACCGGCTGGATCTGGACGAACTGCGGGCCGCCGTCACCGACCGCACCCGCCTCATCCTCCTCAACACCCCCCACAACCCGACCGGCACGGTCCTCACTCGCGCCGAGCTGGCGGCGATCGCGGAACTGGCCTGCGAGCGCGACCTGCTGGTGGTGACGGACGAGGTGTACGAGCACCTGGTCTACGACGGCGCCGAGCACCTCCCCCTCGCGACCTTCCCCGGCATGCGCGACCGCACGGTCACGATCGGCAGCGCGGGCAAGACCTTCTCCTTCACGGGCTGGAAGGTCGGCTGGGTTACCGGAACCGCGGAACTGGTGACCGCCGTCCGTTCCGCGAAGCAGTTCCTGACGTATGTCGCCTCCGGGCCCTTCCAGTACGCCGTCGCGGAGGCCCTGCGCCTGCCCGACGCCTACTTCACGGCCTTCCGCGACGACCTGCGCGACAAGCGGGACCTGCTCAGCGCGGGCCTCGCCGACGCTGGCTTCACGGTCTTCCGGCCGACCGGCACCTACTTCGTCACCGCCGACATCCGCCCCCTCGGCGAAAGCGACGGCCTCTCCTTCTGCCGCGCCCTGCCGGAGCGGGCCGGGGTCGTCGCTATCCCCAACGCCGTCTTCTACGACCACAGAGAGGCTGGCGCACCATACGTCCGGTTCGCGTTCTGCAAACGCATCGAGGTACTGGCGGACGCGGCGGAACGGCTCCGCAAGGCATTCGCGCACTGACCGCTGCCCATGGGTCGGTCGTCCTCGGCACGGTCGTCCTCAGACTCCGGTCGGCCCGCCACCAGCACCGCAAGACCCCATCGCAGCCCGCGCCCCGGTTCGCTCTGCCTTCTGCACGGGCGAAGCGCTGCAGGCTATTCGGTGTCCTTCGGGTGTCGCGGGGAGGCTGGTGCAGCTGGGCGGCGGGCCGTGGGCCGAGTGGGTGCATTCGGGGTGGGCTCGGGCGTCAACGGGTGCTGACGCCCCCGGCGCCGCGCAAGGTCGGAAAGCATCCAGGCTCCCGCCGACCGGAGGTGCCCCGTGTCAGCCGACACCCATGTGCCCGTACGCGCCGAGGGCCCGAGGTCGGCCGTCCCGCTGCGGCAGCTGTGGGGTACGCGGGTGCGGGGCGCGCTGCGGCGGGCGGCGCCGGCGCTCGGGCTGTACGCCGCGCTCCGGCTGGGCGGGCTGCTCGCGCTGGCGCTGTGGTCCTGGCACGCGGGGCGCGAGCCGCACCGGCTGCTCGGCCGGTCCTGGGACTCGGCCTGGTACCTGCGGCTGGCCGCGCACGGCTACGGCCATGTCGTCCATGGCGCCGACCCCGCCTACGTCTACAGCGACGCGGCCTTCTTCCCGCTCTACCCGGCCCTGATCCGGGCCGTCCGCACCCTCACCCCGCTCGACTACACCGACTCCGCTCTGCTGGTCTCCTGGGCGGCCGCGGGCCTGGCGGCCTGGGGGATCTACGCGGTGGGCGAGCGGCTGCACGGCCGCCGCGCCGCGACCCTGCTGGTCGTGGTCTGGGGCGCGCTGCCGCACGCGATCGTGCAGTCCATGGCGTACACCGAGTCGCTGCTGACCGCGTTCGCCGCCTGGGCGCTGTACGGGGTGCTGACCGGCCGGTGGATCTGGGCCGGTTCGCTGGCCGTGCTCGCCGGGCTCTCCCGGCCCAACGGCGTCGCGGTCGCGGCGGCGGTGGTGCTCGGCGCGGCCTGGCAGATCTGCCAGCTGTGGCGGCACCGCGCGCCCGACAGCCTGTCGCTGCGGGCCCGCCAGGACTGGCGGCTGTGGGCGGGCGCCGCGCTCGCCCCGCTCGGCTGGGCCGGCTACGTCGGGGGGGTGGGCCTGCGCCGGGGCGCCCCGCTGACCGGCTACTTCGAGGTGCAGCGGCGCTGGGGCTCGAAGTTCGACTTCGGCGAGGACGCCTGGGAGTCGGTGCGCGCCATGGTCCTCGGCAAGGAGCACCTCACGTACGCGATGTCGACCGCGGTCGTCCTGCTCGCGGTGGTGTTGCTGGCGCTGCTGGCGCTGGACCGGCCGCCGCTCGCGCTGCTCGCGTACAGCGCGCTGCTGCTGGTCATCGCGGCCGGCGGGTCCCGCTACTTCGGCTGCAAGCCGAGGTTCCTGCTGCCCGCCTTCCCGCTGCTGCTGCCGGTGGCGGCGGGCATGGCGAGAGCCCGGCAGCGCACCGCCGTGGCGATGGTCGGTGCGCTGGCCGGGCTCTCCTGGGCCTACGGGACGTATCTGCTGGCGATCTCGGTATCGGCGCCGTAACCCGCCGGCAGGGGAACGGGCGAGGGGGTCAGTCCTCGCCGTCGTTCTTGTCGTCGCCCTGGTCGTCGTTCTTCTCGTCGTTCTTGTCGGCGTTCTTGTCGTCGCCGCCCGCGGAGTCGATCTCCTTCTCCAGGCCGAGCTGCTCGACGACCCACCGGTCGAACTCGATGGAGGCCCGCACCCAGCTGACCGTGGAGGACACGAAGTGCTCCAGGCTGACGCCGGTGCCGATCAGCATCTGCGCCTCGCCGATCAGGCGGACGGTGCCGTCGTCGTTGGTGTGGCTGTAGACCTTCGGCCACAGCGTGCGGCGGTTCCAGTCGTCGATCGACTCCAGCAGCTGCGGCTTGGACTCGATGGCGTGCGCCCGGTCGTAGAAGGTGCGGACCGAGAAGACCTGCTGCTCCTCCTCACCGCGGAACATGAAGTACGTGCGGAACTGCTCCCACGGGGCGGCGAGGTCGCCTTCCTCGTCGACGACGTACTTCAGCTCCATCTGGTCGAGGAGCTGCTTGACCAGATCCTGATCTGGGATGACGGGACCCGTGGGCCCCGACGGCTCTGGTTCGGGCTGGCCCCCGAAGTTCGGAATCGAGGACGGGTCGATGCTCACCGTGGATTTCCCTTCGTACGCTTTCCTGCCATCCTCCCTCACATCCGCCCCGTCCCCGCAACCCCGGTCTACTCC
>NZ_LIQY01000686.1 GCF_001418495.1 Streptomyces pathocidini
TGCCGTCCTCGACGACGCCGCGCAGCAGGGTGTTCAGGGTGCCGGCGGTCTTCTCCGACATGGCCCTCTTGCAGGAGGTCTTGGGCACGTCGAGCTTCTCGCCGTCCGCGGTCGTCACCGAGTCGATGGCGACCGGGGTGCAGTACGTGCCGCCGTTGGCGAAAGTCGCGTACGCGTTGGCCATGGTCAGCGGGGAGATGGTGGCGCTGCCCAGGGTGAGGGACGGCTCCTGGGGAAGGTCCTTGCCGTGGCCCATCCGTACGCCCATGTTCTGGGCGAGCGTGGTCACCGGGCAGATGCCGATGTCGCTGATCATCGCCACGAAGTAGGTGTTGATCGACTTCGCCGTGGCCTCCTTGAGGCTGTACGGGCCGATCTCCTTCTCCGTTTCGTTCTGGACGGTCTCGCCCCGGTCGTNNNNCCTTCTCCACCGCGGCGGCCGCCGTGAACGGCTTGAAGGTGGAGCCGACCTGGAAGCCGTAGTTGGAGCCGCCCATGGCGTAGTCCACGGACAGGTTGATCTGCGTCTCGTTCTCGCCGAAGCCGTAGGGCCTGGACTGGCCCATCCCCAGGATCCGGCCCGTGCCCGGCTCGACGAGTGTCACGGCGGTGGCGACCTTGTCGTCCTGCCTGACGTGGCCGGCGATCGAGTCCTGCACGGACTGCTGGGCCTGGTCGTCGAGCGTCGTACGGATGGTCAGGCCGCCCTGGTCCCAGCGCTTGGACCGGTCCTCCTGGGTCCTGCCGAACGCGGGGTCCTGGAGGAACACCTTGCGGACGTAGTCGCAGAAGAAGCCGGCGCCGCTCTCGGCGGTGATGCAGCCGTTGCGCGGCTTGCTGACGTTCAGCCCGAGCGGCCTGGCCTTGGCCCGGTCGGCCTGGGCCTGCGGGACGTCGCCCAGGTCGGCCATGCGCTGGAGCACGGTGTTGCGGCGCTCGGTCGCCTCCTGCTCGTCGTTGAGCGGGTCGTAGCGGCTCGGCGACTGGACGATGCCGGCCAGCAGCGCGGCCTCCTCCAGTTTCAGGTCCTTCGCGGACTTGCTGAAATAGCGCTGGGACGCGGCCTCGACGCCGTACGCCTGCTGCCCGAAGAAGGTGATGTTGAGGTAGTTCTCCAGGATCGTCCGCTTCCCGAGCTCCTCCTCGACCTGGATCGCGTACTTCAGTTCCTTGATCTTGCGGCCGAGGGTCTGCTGGGTGGCCTGGGCAACCT
>NZ_LIQY01000687.1 GCF_001418495.1 Streptomyces pathocidini
GTGCGGCCCCCGCCCCTGCCGCCACCCGGGCTCCGGCCACCTACCAGACCCCGGCGCCCACGCCGGACGAGACCGGGCCGATGTTCCTCGACGAGGACGCCGCGGAGACGACAGCCGACCCGGGAGCGGATTCCGCCGCCCCCGCCGGTGAGGGCTCCCGCACCGAGCCCGCCTCCGCCTGGCAGGCCGACGCCTCCCGCCAGTACGGCCTGACCGGGGGACAGGGCCGCGTCCAGTGGGGGTTCAACCCCGAGGCAGGTGAACCCGGTTCGGACACCGGCGCCCGCTCTGCCGAGAACCCGGTCGACGGCACCATGCGGATCCGGGAGCGTCCCGGCGCCACCGGGGGGGAGGGAACCGTGCCTCCGGCACGCGAGGGCGACGGAACCAGGCTCATCCGCGCCGACGACCGCCGGCCCCCGGCCACCGACGCCCCCGCGGAGGGCACCATGGCCATCCGCGACCCGCGTCGCGCCGCCGGTCGGCCCGCCACCGCGACCTCCCAGCCCGCGGCGCCCGCCCCCACGCCGGTCCAGCGCCGACCGGACGGCGGCATCCCACCGCAGCCCGGCCCGGCGGCAGCCGCTCCGCAGGCGCAGGCCCCAGCCGCGCAGCCTTCCTGGCAGCAGCAGGTGCACCAACTCGCCTGCACCGAGGGCCAGTCGGCCGATCCGCAGGCAGCCCAGGCCGCGGGCGCCGGACCCGTCACGCCGTGGCGGCCGCCGGTCAACGACCCCTTCCTCGCGGCGGCCCAGGCCCAGGCCGCCTCGCGCCCGGCGGCGCTCGGCCGCCGGTTCGCCGCCCGGCTGATCGACACCCTGCTCCTCGGCGCCGTCGTCGCGGCGGCCGCCGTCCCCCTGGGGACGAAGGCGGCCGAGCACATCGACGGCAAGATCGAGGAGGCCAAGCTGACCGGTGAGACCGTCACGGTCTGGCTGCTCGACGGCACCACGGCGGGCTACCTCGGCATCGTCCTCGCCGTCCTGTTCATCGGCGGCGTGTTGTACGAGGCGCTGCCCACTGCAAAGTGGGGCCGCACGCTCGGCAAGCGCCTCCTCCAGGTGAAGGTGCTGGACATCGAGTCCCACGAACCCCCCGCCTTCGGCGCCGCGTTGCGCCGCTGGCTGGTCTACGGCGTACTCGGCTCCCTCGCCGTGGGTGTCGTCAACGCGCTGTGGTGCCTGCTCGACCGGCCGTGGCGGCAGTGCTGGCATGACAAGGCGGCCCGCACCTTCGTCGCCGGATCCGGCACCGACTCGTAAGCGCCTGACCTCGACACCGACCGCAGCGGCCCCACACCCCCGGGCCCCACACCTCCGGGCCTCACACCCCTGGGTCCCGAACGCCCCTGCCTTGACGGCGATCTTGCGTACGTCCATCGTTTCCCCCTCGCGATCGCTTCCTCTACTTCTCTTACACCGCGGATCGCCTTCGGGTTCCCTTGCACGTCAGCCAAGCCGATTCGCCCGAATGGGTCCGCCGGGCTGCGGCCTCCGCGGTCCGGCGGTCGACTGGTGCGCATGAGCACCGATCAGCCGACCCCGGGCTCCGGCGAGCCGCCGGACGAGGACCGTTTCCGGAAGCGTCCGGATGAGGGTGCCGGGGGCGGTGCCGGGGCTGGCGGCGGAGGGCCCTACGGCGGCGGCCCATACGGTGGGCCCGGTGGCGGCCCCTACGGCGGCGCACCGTACGGCGAGGATCCGCTCGCCGGGATGCCCCCGCTCGCCAACCGCGGCAAGCGGCTGCTCGCGCGCATCATCGACGGCCTGCTCATCAGCATCCCGGT
>NZ_LIQY01000688.1:0-833 GCF_001418495.1 Streptomyces pathocidini
TGGAGGGAGCGGCGGGCGCGCTCGCGTCCGCGTCCGTGCCGCCCTCCGAGCGGTACAGATACGCGAACGGATCGTCGTTCTCAGGCGTGTTCGCGCCGTTGTTCCCGGCCGTCATCCCCTTGTCACTCCCCAACTGTCTACGGACCACAGGCACTCTTGATCAAGTGCCAGAACAAGCTCCTATCAGGGCCGGCGCGACCGCGACAGGGAATGGGCTGCCCCGATGGCCAATGTTCATGATCGATTAACCGGGCACCGCCAGCAGCCCTCGCGGCACAACCCCGACCGCCCGAGCCTACCCGCTAGCCGCGGAGGCCGTTCCCGCAGGAGAGCCACGGCACACCCCGCTCCATCACGAGGCCGAACCGACCCCTACCCGACCTGCGAGCCGCCATGCGACGAGCCCCAAAGGGTGAGCCGTCTCACCCACTGACGTGCGGCGGAAAAAATTTCCCGCCACGGCAAAGTTTCGGCACCGCCGNNCGGCACCGCCGGACTCCACCACCGTGGTTACTCGCCGCTGCGGCGAAAAAAAATATTTCCCGCCACGACGGCGGGACGCGAGACGGCTCTGCCCGGCGGTGCCGAGCCCACCGCAACCACGCTCATGTTCAACACACCACGCGCGCGTACAGCCACAGGGCCACGCGCGCGTAGAGAACGCGTAGAGAACCAGCCGCCCCGACCGGATGGTCACCCGGCTCGGCGGCCGGTCTTTGAGCGGGAGCGTTTCTCCACGTACATCCTCTGATCCGCGGACTGGAGGACCTCCTCCGCGGACATCCCGCAGGCCGCCCAGCTGATCCCGAAGCTGGCGCCCACCCGGACGGCGC
>NZ_LIQY01000688.1:855-1008 GCF_001418495.1 Streptomyces pathocidini
CGCTGGTGAGCCGCCGCGCCACCTCGATCAGCACGGCGTCACCGGTGTGGTGGCCGAACCGGTCGTTGATGGACTTGAAGCCGTCGAGGTCGCAGAAGAGCACCGCGAGCCCCTTGGTGGTGTCCGTCTCGTCACTCTCGGACGGCGCGGCGG
>NZ_LIQY01000689.1 GCF_001418495.1 Streptomyces pathocidini
GAACCGCCCGCCCCGCCTGCGCGGCCTTCAGCGCGGCGGCCAGGGCCGCGCCCTGTCCCGTCCGCACCCGCAGCAACATCCTCTCCCACGCCTCCTCCACCGGCGGATCCCCGGCCCGCCGAGGCCGCCCGGCCTGGCGTACGGGCATCGGTACGGGCCCCAACACCTCGACCCCGTCCGGCAGTTCGGCCGTGTCGAGGAAGCCGCGTACGTCCTCGGGCCGCCCCGCCACCGCCGCCATCCGCGAAACCGGCGGGAACCCCAACTCGGCCCGCTCGGCCAACTCCCGTACGGCGTGCCCGGCCGGGTCCCACCGGACCAGCGCCTGCACCGGCCGGAGCGTCGGTTCGGCGACGACGACCACCGTCCCCCCGGCCTCCTGCCCGCGCACCAGCGCCGCAGCGCCCAGCCAGCGCCGCAGCGCCTCCTCGCCCGCCCGCAGGTCGGGGCGGCCGAGCATGGCCCATCCGTCGAGCAGCAGCGCCGCCGCGTAACCACCCTCGGCGACCGGTTCCGCGCCCGGGGTGCTGACGACGAGCGCGGGCCGCCCGGGCACGGTGTCGAGCACATGCTCGCGCCCCGAGGTCCGCACCGGCACCGCGGGAAAGGCCCGCCCCAACTCCTCGGCGGTGCGCCGCGCACCCACGATCTGCGCCCGCAGCCGCACTCCCCCGCACTCGCCGCAGCGCCACCCGGCCTCGTCCCGCCCGCACCAGCCGCACCGCAGCCCGCCGCCCTCCCCTGCCTCCAGGGGCCCGGCACATCCCGCGCACCGGGCGGGGGTGCGGCACCGCTCGCAGGACAGCTTCGGCACGTACCCGCGGCGCGGTACCTGCACCAGCACCGGCCCCGTACGCAACCCCTCGCGCACCACCTGCCAGGCGAGGGTGGGCAGCCGGGCGGCGCGCGCGGCCTCGTCCCGCGCCTGGTCGGCGTCCCCGACCGTACGGATCAGGGGCGCCGCGGCGCGAACCCGCTCGCGCGGGGCGGCCAGCGGCAACGCCCAGCCGGTGTCGACGAGTTGGGCCGCCTCGACCGTGCAGCCGACCCCACCCAGCAGGAACCCGGCCTTCTCGTGCGCGGCGCGCAGCAGCAGCACCTCGCGCGCGTGCGGCTGCGGGGCGTGTTGCTCGCTGTGGCTGGAGTCCCCGTCGTCCCAGATCGCCGCGAGCCCGAGGTCGCGCACGGGCGCGAACATCGCGGCCCGGGTCCCGACCACGGCCCGTACGGATCCGCGGTTGACCGCGAGCCATCGCCGGTAGCGCTCCTCGGGGCCGCTGTCCGCGGTGAGCAGCACATGGCGCCCGGCGCCGACCAGTTCGGTCAGCGCGGCATCCAAGCGCGCGGCCGTCCGCCCGTCCGGCACGACGATCAGCGCGCCCCGACCGGAGGCGAGCGTGGCGGCGGCGGCGCGCGCGAGCTCGTCCGCCCAGTGCGGGCCGGGCAGCGCGGTCCACACCGCGCGCGGCGCGTCCCCGCGGGCCAGGGCCTGAAGGTACCCGGGCCCACCGGCGTACCGCACCCACGTCCCCGGCTCCGGCGCCGCGGGCGGCGGCG
>NZ_LIQY01000069.1 GCF_001418495.1 Streptomyces pathocidini
CGAGGAGGTCGAGCGGCTGCGCGGCCTCGGCGATGTCATCGACCTCGACGAGGTGCGCGACGTCTACCTCCCGCTCTCCCGGCTGCTCAACCTCTACGTGGGCGCCACCAGCAGCCTCCGCGGCGCGCTCAACACCTTCCTCGGCGACGCCGGCGGCGGCCACGGCTCCCAGCCCGGTACCCCGTTCGTCATCGGCGTCGCCGGCAGCGTGGCCGTCGGAAAGTCCACGACGGCCCGCCTCCTCCAGGCGCTGCTGGCCCGGTGGCCGGAGCACCCGCGCGTGGAGCTGGTCACCACCGACGGGTTCCTGCTGCCCAACGCCGAGCTCCACAGCCGCGGGCTGATGTCCCGCAAGGGCTTTCCGGAATCCTTCGACCGCCGCGCCCTGACCCGCTTCGTCGCCGACGTGAAGTCCGGCAGGGACGAGGTGTCGGCGCCCGTCTACTCGCACCTGATCTACGACATCGTGCCCGGCGAGCGGCTGACCGTGCGCCGCCCCGACATCCTCATCGTGGAGGGCCTCAACGTCCTCCAGCCCGCCCTCCCGGGCAAGGACGGCCGTACGCGCCTGGGGCTCGCGGACTTCTTCGACTTCAGTGTCTACGTGGACGCGAGGACCGAGGACATCGAGCGCTGGTACCTCGGCCGCTTCCGCAAGCTCCGCAAAACCGCTTTCCAGGACCCGTCCTCGTACTTCCGCAAGTACACGCAGGTCTCGGAGGAGGAGGCGCTGGACTACGCGCGGATGATGTGGCGGACCGTCAACCGGCCGAATCTGGAACAGAATGTGGCCCCGACCCGCGGCCGTGCGAACCTGGTGCTGCGCAAGGGCCCGGACCACAAGGTCCAGCGCCTCTCCCTGCGGAAGCTCTGAGGGCGACCGCGGTAGCTCGAGCTCCACCGGAAGCCCGGAACCGACCACCAGAGGAACGCCGACCCGTGCTGCATCTCCGCATGATCGTGCCCGCCGACCGCACGGACGAGGCCGTCGCCTGCATCGAGAAGAGCATCGGCACCACCCACCTCGCCGTACTGCCGGGCGCCGCCCGCGACCCGGTCGGCGACCTGGTGATGTGCGATGTCGCCCGGGAGGTGGCCGACGAACTGCTCGGCGAGCTGGGTGAGTTGGGCATCGAGAAGGACGGCTCGATCTCCGTCGAGAACATCGACCTGTCGCTCTCGCACCGCGCCGACCAGGCCGAGGAGGCGGCCCCCGGCGAAGGCGCGGACGCCGTCCTGTGGGAGCACCTGGCCGAGTCCACGCACGAGGAGTCGACGCTCTCCGTCACCTACCTGGCGTTCCTGGCCGTCGCCACGATGATCGCCGCCTGCGGTGTGGTGCTGGACAACGCGATCCTGATCGTCGGCGCGATGGCGGTGGGCCCGGAGTTCGGCCCGCTCGCCGGGATCTGTACGGCGCTGGTGCAGCGGGCGTCCCGGCTCGCGCTGCGCTCCCTGGTCGCGCTCCTGGTCGGCTTCGCGGTCGCGATGGCGCTGACGGTGGGCTTCAGCCTGATGATGAACGGCTTCAACCTCTTCCACGACTACCAGGTCACGGCCGAGCGCCCGAACACCGGCTTCATCTGGAAGCCCGACATGTTCTCCTTCGTCGTGGCCGTCCTGGCGGGTATCGCCGGGACGCTCTCGCTGACCTCCGCGAAGTCCGGCGCGCTGGTCGGCGTGGCGATCTCGGTGACCACCGTCCCGGCCGCCGCCAACGCGGCCGTCGCCCTCAGCTACGGCGAATACGCGCAGGCCCGCGGCTCCACCGAGCAGCTGCTGCTCAACCTGGCCGGGATCATCCTCGCGGGCACGCTCACGCTGTTCGTGCAGAAGCTCCTCTGGGCGAAGCAGCGCGAGCGCACGGCGAAGGCCGCCGCCCGCAAGGCGACGGCCCAGCCCTAGCCCGTGGCGGGCGTCAAGCCCCGGGGCGCGTCAAGCCCCGGGTCCCGAACCCCGAAGCCCAGGCCCGAACCCCGGGCCCGGACTCCACAGCCCAGGCCCGAACTCCCCTACCCCAGCGCCGACTTCACCGAGTCCGCTAGCCGCCCCGCCACCGAGCGGGCCTGCTCGATGTCCGCCGCCTCGACCATGACCCGTACCAGCGGCTCGGTGCCGGAGGGGCGCAGCAGCACGCGGCCGGTCGAGCCCAGCTCGCGCTCCGCGTCGGCCACGGCCGCCGCCAGCTCCTCGCTCGTCCCGACCCGCGCCCTGTCCACGTCCGGCACGTTGATCAGCACCTGCGGCAGCCGCTCCATGACGCCCGCGAGGTCCGCGAGGCCGCGGCCGGTGGCCGCCACCCGGGCGGCCAGCATGAGGCCGGTGAGGGTGCCGTCGCCGGTCGTGGCGTGGTCGAGGATGATCACGTGGCCGGACTGCTCGCCGCCCAGCGCGTAGCCGTGCTCCTTCATCGCCTCCAGCACGTAGCGGTCGCCGACCGCCGTCTGGACCAGCTCGACGCTCTCGCGCTCCATGGCCAGCTTGAAGCCGAGGTTGGACATGACGGTGCCGACCACGGTGTTCTTCCGCAGGCCCTCGGCCTCGCGCAGCGCGAGCGCCAGCACGGCCAGGATCTGGTCGCCGTCGACCTCGTTGCCCGCCGCGTCCACGGCCAGGCAGCGGTCCGCGTCGCCGTCGTGGGCGATGCCGAGGTCGGCGCCGTTCTCCACGACCGCGTCCTTCAGCAGGTCCAGGTGGGTGGAGCCGCAGCCGTCGTTGATGTTGAGCCCGTCCGGGTCCGCGCCGATCGTGATCACCTCGGCGCCGGCCCGCGCGAACGCCTCCGGCGAGACCCGCGCGGCCGCGCCGTGCGCCTCGTCCAGGACGACTTTCAGCCCGTCGAGGCGGTTGGGGAGTACGCCGATGAGGTGCGCGACGTAGTTGTCGAACCCCTCGTCGTACGTGCGCACCCGGCCCACGCCCGCGCCGGTCGGCCGGTCCCACGGCTCGCCCGACCGGTGCTCCTCGTAGACGGACTCGATGCGGTCCTCCAGCTCGTCCGCGAGCTTGTGCCCGCCGCGCGCGAAGAACTTGATGCCGTTGTCGGGCATCGGGTTGTGGCTGGCGGACAGCATCACGCCGAGGTCGGCGCCCAGCGCGCCGGTGAGATACGCCACCGCCGGGGTGGGCAGCACACCGACGCGCAGGACGTCCACGCCCGCGCTTGCGAGGCCCGCCACGACGGCGGCCTCCAGGAACTCCCCGGACGCGCGGGGATCGCGCCCCACCACCGCGGTGGGCCGATGGCCCTCGAACGTGCCCGCCTCGCCCAGCACGTGCGCCGCCGCGACCGACAGGCCGAGTGCCAGCTCCGCCGTAAGGTCCGCGTTCGCGACGCCGCGCACGCCATCGGTGCCGAAGAGTCGTCCCACTGGTGTCCTCCGAGTTGCTCGAAACTGCCGGCCGCCGGGCGCCAGCGCCTTGTGAACCTGTATACGCCCCAGCCGTCGATAGACGAACGCCCCGGCGGCACGGGTGTGCCGCCGGGGCGTTCGACCGAGGGCGAACGCGGACCGCGCGGGCGGTCGGCGCGCGCCGCTCGATCAGCGCTTGCTGTACTGCGGCGCCTTGCGGGCCTTCTTCAGACCGGCCTTCTTGCGCTCGGTGGCGCGGGCGTCGCGGGTCAGGAAGCCGGCCTTCTTCAGCGGGCCGCGGTTGTTGTCCACGTCCGCCTCGTTCAGCGCGCGGGCGATGCCCAGGCGCAGGGCACCGGCCTGACCGGAGACGCCGCCACCCGAGATGCGGGCGATGACGTCGTAGCGGTCGTCCAGCTCGAGCACCTTGAAGGGCTCGTTGACTTCCTGCTGGTGCACCTTGTTGGGGAAGTACTCCTCAAGGGTGCGACCGTTGATCTTCCACTTGCCGCTGCCCGGGACGATACGGACGCGGGCCACGGCGTTCTTGCGGCGGCCGGTGCCGGCGGCCGGCTGGGGCTCGCCGAAGCGGGACGCGAGCGACTCGGAGGTGTACTCCGACTCGACCTCGACGGTGCTCTCGGTGGTATACTCCTCGACCTCGTCGAGGGGGGTCTCAGCGGTGGTCTCGGCCACGATGCTCCTCAGATTCTCTTCGTCTTAGGGGTGGCCGGGACTACTGCGCGACCTGGGTGATCTCGAACGGGACCGGCTGCTGAGCGCCGTGCGGGTGCTCGGCACCCGCGTAGACCTTCAGCTTCGAGAGCATCTGACGGCCCAGGGTGTTCTTGGGGAGCATGCCCTTGATGGCCTTCTCGACGGCCTTCTCGGGGTTCTTCTCGAGGAGCTCGTCGTAGCGGACGGACCGCAGACCACCCGGGTAGCCGGAGTGGCGGTAGGCCATCTTCTGGGTCCGCTTGTTGCCGGAGAGGTGCACCTTGTCGGCGTTGACGATGATGACGAAGTCACCGGTGTCAACGTGCGGCGCGTAAACCGGCTTGTGCTTGCCCCGGAGAAGGGTGGCGGCCTGGGAGGCCAGACGGCCCAGAACAACGTCGGTGGCGTCGATGACGTGCCACTGACGCGTCACGTCGCCGGGCTTGGGGCTGTACGTACGCACGGTCGTAGCCTTCGCTTCTTCAGTGAGTGTGGTCCTGACAAGGCCACCCGGACGATCACGACAGCCTTCGAGACACTCGGGGACGCAACCCGAGTGCCTACTGCTGGTCATCGGCCCGGTGGACCGGCGTAGCGGCCTCTCACGTGAGAACGAGCAAGCCAATACGCATAACGAACTGGCAGAATACCGGCCCGGCCCCGGACCGGTCAAAACAGGCTCCTGGGGCGGGCTCACCGGATCCTCACGGCCCGCCCACGCGCGGCCCAACTGCCTTTCGTAGGATGCCCGCCATGAGTTTCGGGCAAGGGGGGCCCTTGGGCCCAGGGGACCAGTCGCACACACCGGACTGGGGAGCAATGGCGGACGAGACGGCCGCGCGCAACCGGAAGCGGCGGCTGCTGCTGATCGGCGGCGGCGCGCTGGCGACCGCGGCGGTGGCCGCGATCGTCGCACTGGCCGTGGTCAGCGCGAACGACGCGGACGACAAGCCGGAGACCCTGCCCTCGGCCGCCTCCCTGCCCGCCGAGCCGGACCAGCCCGAGCCCACCTTCTCCGACGTCTCGGTGCCGCCCCCGCCGAACCCGCTCGACTACATCTCCGACCCGAAGAAGGACACCGCGCCGCTCAGCGCGTCCACCCTCTACCCGGGGAGGAAGGCGGCCGGCGGCACCCGCACGTACGCCATGGCCGCCGCCTCCGACTCCACGGACTGCGCGGCCGCCGCCTCCCCCCGCCTGGGCCCGGTGCTCACCGGCAACGGCTGCCGGCGTGTGATCCGGGCGACGTTCCACCAGGGCGGGGTCGCCGTCACCGTCGGCGTCGCGGTTTTCGACTCGCCCGCCCAGGCCGCGAAGGCCAAGCAGAACGCCGCGGGCAACATCCAGCCGCTGGCGGGCGGCGGCGTGCCGGCCTTCTGCCAGGCCACGGCCTGCCGGCTGACCCTCAACTCCGTCGGCCGCTACGCCTACTTCACGGTCGCGGGCTACACCTCGGGCCAGGCGGTGACCACCGCCGACACCCTTGCCCGCCAGGCGGGCAAGGACGTCTCGGACTACACCTTCACCCGGATCCGGACCCGGGGCGAACAGCAGGCCGCGGCAGCGGCCGCGGCCCAGACGTCCCAGTAGCGCGACGCGGCGCCGGCCCAGTGGTGCGACGCCACCCATCCCCCGCGTTCACGTGACATACATCACACGTCCCATTGGTCCACGATCTCCACACTCCCCACGGCCCTGACTCAGCAGCAGCCCGCCCCGCCCGGCGGCAGCGTCCGCTTGTTCCGCGCCGCCAGGTTGCGCGCGGCAAGCTGGTCGTCGGGCGGGTAGCCGACCTCCTCCAGCGTCAGACCGTGCGGACGCACGACGTTGACAGCCGAGTGGCGTACGCGCCCCGCCAGCACCTCGCGCGGAAATCCGGCCGGGCGGTGCCCGTCGCCCACCAGCAGCAGCGCGCCGACCAGGGCGCGCACCATGTTGTGGCAGAAGGCGTCGGCCCGCACGGTCGCGACCGCGAGCCCGGCGTCCTCCTCCCCCGGCCCCGGCCGCTCCCAGTGCAGGTCGAGCAGCTTGCGGATGGTGGTCGCGCCCTCGCGCTTCTTGCAGTACGCGGCGAAGTCGTGCTCGCCGAGCAGCCGCTTGGCCGCGTCGTTCATCAGCTCGACGTCCAACGGCCAGTCGTGCCACAGCACATGGCCGCGGCGCAGCGGATCGACTCCGCCGCGGTGGTCCCCGACCCGGTACGCGTACCGGCGCCAGATCGCGGAGAACCGCGCGTTGAACCCGGCCGGCGCCTCGGCCACCCGCCACACCCGCACGTCGTGCGGCAGCCGCCCCGCGAGCCGCCGCAGCAGCTTCTCGCCGTGCTCGCCCCAGACGTCCTCCGGCAGGTCCACGTGCGCGACCTGCCCCCGCGCGTGCACCCCCGCGTCCGTACGCCCCGCGACGGTCAGCTCCACCGGCTCGGGCAGCCGCAGGACGGTCCGCAGCGCGCTCTCCAACTCGCCCTGGACCGTGCGCCGTTCACGCTGCCGCGCCCAGCCCGAGAAGTCCTTGCCATCGTACGAGAGATCCAGCCGGACCCGTACGGCCCCGGGCTCCACCTCGTCAGTCACCCACAGATCCTCTCCATGCGGAAGGGCCCGCCCCCAGCCGAAGCTGGGTGCGGGCCCGTCCAAGAGCCATCAGCCGGCTCAGGCGTCCTTCGCAGCCTCACCAGCCGCGTCGGCGGCGGGCTCGGCCGGAGCCTCGGCGGCCTCGGTGACCGGGGCCTCGTCGCCCTTGGTCTCCTCGACGGCCTTGGTCTCGGCCTCCTTGACCGCGCGCTTGGTCGCGGCCTCGGCCTCACCGGTGGCCTGCTGGGCCACGGTCAGCGCCTCGACCAGCTCGATGACCGCCATGGGCGCGTTGTCGCCGCGACGGTTACCGATCTTGGTGATCCGGGTGTAGCCACCCGGACGGTTCTCGTAGCGCGGGCCGATCTCCGTGAACAGGGTGTGGACGACACCCTTGTCGCGGACGGTCTGGAGCACCAGACGGCGGTTGTGAAGGTCGCCCTTCTTCGCCTTGGTGATCAGACGCTCGGCCACCGGACGCAGGCGGCGGGCCTTCGCCTCGGTGGTCGTGATCCGGCCGTGCTCGAACAGCGCGGTGGCGAGGTTCGCCAGGATGTGCCGCTCGTGCGAAGCGCTGCCGCCCAGACGGGCGCCCTTGGTGGGCTTCGGCATGGTGTTTCTCCTCGGTGTCTGCACCGGCCGTATCAGGTACCGGTGTCAGGGTCCGTACGGGCTGTTGCCCGCCGGAAGAATCAGTACTGCTCGGTCTCCACGAAACCGGTGTCGCCCTCGTCCTCGGCGCCGAACGCGTCGGCGGCGGCGGTCGGGTCGAATCCGGGCGGGCTGTCCTTGAGGGCCAGGCCCATGCCGGCCAGCTTCGCCTTGACCTCGTCGATCGACTTCGCACCGAAGTTACGGATGTCGAGCAGGTCCGCCTCGGAGCGGGCCACGAGCTCACCCACGGAGTGGATGCCCTCGCGCTTGAGGCAGTTGTACGACCGGACGGTGAGCTCGAGCTCCTCGATCGGCAGCGCCAGGTCGGCAGCCAGGGCGGCGTCCGTCGGGGACGGGCCCATGTCGATGCCCTCGGCGTCGATGTTGAGCTCGCGGGCCAGGCCGAACAGCTCGACCAGGGTCTTGCCGGCCGACGCCATGGCGTCACGCGGCCGCATGGCCTGCTTGGTCTCGACGTCGACGATCAGCTTGTCGAAGTCGGTGCGCTGCTCGACACGGGTCGCCTCGACCTTGTAGGTGACCTTGAGGACCGGCGAGTAGATGGAGTCGACCGGGATGCGGCCGATCTCCTGGCCCACCTGCTTGTTCTGGACGGCGGAGACATAGCCGCGACCGCGCTCGACGGTCAGCTCCATCTCCAGCTTGCCCTTGCCGTTGAGCGTGGCCAGGACCAGGTCCGGGTTGTGCACCTCGACACCGGCCGGCGGGGCGATGTCCGCGGCGGTGACCAGGCCGGGGCCCTGCTTGCGCAGGTACATCACGACCGGCTCGTCGTGCTCCGAGGAGACAACCAGCTGCTTGATGTTGAGGATCAGGTCGGTGACGTCCTCCTTGACGCCCGGCACGGTGGTGAACTCGTGCAGAACGCCGTCGATGCGGATGGACGTGACCGCCGCACCCGGAATCGAGGAGAGGAGCGTACGACGCAGGGAGTTGCCGAGGGTGTAGCCGAAGCCCGGCTCCAGCGGCTCGATCACGAACCGGGAGCGGAACTCGTCGACGACCTCTTCGGTCAACGAAGGACGCTGAGCGATCAGCATGGGGAATTGCCTCCAGTCTTCGGCGCCCGCTATTTGACGCCGAACCCTTCAATGGTACGGGCGGCACGACCCGCGAAGAGGCCGTACCGCCCGTGAGACCGCGGCCCGCCCGAAGTGGTTACTTCGAGTAGAGCTCGACGATCAGCTGCTCCTGCACCTGCGTGTCGATCGCAGGACGCTCGGGCAGCGAGTGCACCAGGATCCGCAGCTTCGAGGGGATCGCCTCCAGCCACGCCGGGACGGTCCTCTCGCCGGCCTCGGCCTGAGCCACCTGGAACGGGGTCATGTTCCGGGAGGACTCGCGGACCTCGATGATGTCGTTCACAGCCACGCGAGCCGACGGGATGTCGGTCTTGCGGCCGTTCACGAGGATGTGGCCGTGGCGGACCAACTGACGGGCGTGGTCACGGGACTTGGCGAAGCCGGCCCGGTAGACCACGTTGTCGAGGCGGGTCTCGAGGATACGCAGCAGATTCTCGCCGGTCTTGCCCTGCTTGCGGTTGGCCTCGCTGTAGTAGCCGCGGAACTGCTTCTCGAGGACACCGTAGATGCGAGCACACTTCTGCTTCTCACGCTTCTGCAGCAGGTACTCGCTGTCCTTGGTGCGCCCGCGTCCGTGCTCACCCGGGGGGTAAGGACGGATCTCGATCGGGCACTTCGCGCTCTCGCACTTGCTCCCCTTGAGGAAGAGCTTCTGCTTCTCCCGACGGCAACGCTTGCAGTCGGCCCCGGTGTAACGCGCCATTGTTGTCTTGTCTCCTACTGGTCGATCAGACGCGGCGGCGCTTGGGCGGGCGGCATCCGTTGTGCGGGGTGGGGGTGACGTCCTGGATCGAACCGACCTCGAGGCCCGTGGCCTGGAGGGAGCGGATCGCGGTCTCACGGCCGGAGCCGGGACCCTTGACGAAGACGTCGACCTTGCGCATGCCGTGCTCCTGCGCGCGGCGGGCGGCCGACTCGGCGGCCATCTGCGCGGCGAAGGGGGTCGACTTGCGCGAGCCCTTGAAGCCGACGTGGCCGGCCGAGGCCCAAGAGATCACGTTCCCGGTCGGGTCGGTGATCGAGACGATCGTGTTGTTGAACGTGCTCTTGATGTGAGCGTGCCCGTGGGCGACGTTCTTCTTCTCCTTGCGGCGCACCTTCTTGGCGCCGGCCGTACGGCTCTTCGGAGGCATTCTGTGGATCTTCTCCCGTGGAGGTGGTCGGTCCTACAGCTCGGACCGCTTGGCAGCGTCCGGTGAGGACTACTTCTTGCCCGGCTTCTTCTTGCCGGCGATCGCGCGACGCGGGCCCTTGCGGGTGCGAGCGTTGGTGCTGGTGCGCTGACCGTGGACGGGCAGGCCACGGCGGTGACGCAGACCCTGGTAGCAGCCGATCTCGACCTTGCGGCGGATGTCGGCCTGGATCTCGCGACGGAGGTCACCCTCGGTCTTGAGGTTGGCGTCCACGTACTCGCGGATCTTGACCAGGTCCTCCTCGGACAGGTCGCGAACGCGGGTGTCGGGGTTCACACCGGTGTTCTCCAGCGTCTCCTGGGCACGGGTGCGCCCGATGCCGAAGACGTAGGTGAGGGCGACCTCCACGCGCTTGTCGCGCGGGAGATCAACGCCTTCAATGCGTGCCACTGATGGCTCCTGATGGCTCTTCGGAGGTCTTCCGCAGCACCGTTCCCGTAGCTGGCTACGAGCCGGGTCCCCGGCCTCCGACCGGGGGTGTCGTCCCCACGCCTGCGCGGGGGGTCGGGTGTCTGCTTATGTACGTGTGTCGCTGTGCGTCGCGCGAAGTAACTGCGAGGTGCAGGTGGTCGGCGTGCGTCAGCCCTGGCGCTGCTTGTGGCGCAGGTTGTCGCAGATGACCATGACCCGGCCGTGGCGGCGGATCACCTTGCACTTGTCGCAGATCTTCTTGACGCTCGGCTTGACCTTCATGGGATCGAGGTTCTCCGGGTCAGTGCCGTCACCCCACGGGAGCGGGGTGCAGGCAAGATCTACTTGTAGCGGTAGACGATGCGGCCGCGCGTCAGGTCGTAGGGAGAGAGCTCCACCACGACCCGGTCGTCGGGAAGGATGCGGATGTAGTGCATCCGCATCTTGCCGCTGATGTGCGCGAGGACTTTGTGACCGTTCTGGAGCTCCACCTTGAACATGGCGTTCGGCAGGGACTCGATCACGGTGCCCTCGATCTCGATGGCACCTTGCTTCTTGGCCACGCTTCGCCCTTCGAATCGGCTACCTTGATCAGCACTCGCAGAACCGCATCCCGCGTACGGGCATACGGATGCACGAGAGCCGACGCATCAGTCTACGTCAGGGCATCGGGAAAGACGAATCGGGCCCTTCAATCTGCCCACCGGGCAAGATCGTTAACCCAGGGGGTCGGGAGCGGCGGTGACGCCGTACTCCGCGAGCTTGGCCTTTCCGCCGTCCACCGCCGTCAGCACCAGCGGCCCCTGCTCGGTCAGCGCGACCGAGTGCTCCCAGTGCGAGGACCAGGTCCCGTCGTCGGTCTTGACGGTCCAGTCGTCCTCAAGCACATGGGTCCGCGGGGTGCCCAGACTTACCATCGGCTCGATCGCGATGCAGAAGCCGGGTACGAGACGGGGGCCGCGACCGCGCTTGCGGTCCACGTAGTTCAGCAGGTGCGGGTCCATGTGCATCTGCGAGCCGATGCCGTGGCCGCCGTAGTCCTCGATGATCCCGTACTTGCCGGTGGCCGGGCGGGGCTGGCGGCGGATGTAGCCCTCGATGGCCTTGGAGATGTCGACCAGCCGGTTGCCCTGCTTCACCGCGGCGATCCCGGACCACATGGACTCCTCGGTGACCCGGCTGAGTTCGAGGAGTTCCGGGGCGTGGCCGCTGCCCACGAAAGCGGTGAAGGCGGCGTCGCCGTGCCAGCCGTCGACGATCGCGCCGGCGTCGATGGAGATGATGTCGCCGTCCTTCAGGACGGTCTCGGCGTCCGGGATGCCGTGCACCACGACCTCGTTGACCGATGTGCAGATGGTGGCCGGAAAGCCGCCGTAGCCAAGGAAGTTGGACTTCGCGCCGTGCTCGGCCAGCACCTTCCGCGCAGCGTCGTCCAGGTCCTTGGTGGTGGCCCCGGGAACCGCGGCCGCACGGCAGGCGGCGTGCACCGCGGCGACCACCAGCCCCGCCTCGCGCATCTTCGCGATCTGCTCGGGGGTCTTGATCTCCACCATGGGCCAGTCTCCGCTTTCCGTCGGTTACGTCCCACAACAGTAACCATCAATTGAGGAACCCCCGTGGCGAGCTACCACCTCCGCGAGAGCGGCGGCGGTTTAGCCGCAAAGAGGGGCCGCGGTGTCCTTGAGGACACCGCGGCCGTCTCCTGAGCGCGCGCGCTCAGGCCGCGTTCTGCCGTAGGGCTTCCATCGCGCGCTGGGTCACCTCGGAGACCTTCCCCAGCGCCGAGATCGTCACGACCAGGCCCTGGGCCTGGTAGTAGTCGATGATCGGCTCGGTCTCGCGGTGGTAGACCTCCAGGCGCCTGCGGACCGTTTCCTCGCTGTCGTCCTCGCGCTGGTACAGCTCACCGCCGCACTCGTCGCACACGCCCTCCACCTTGGGCTTCTTGTACTCCACGTGGAAGGTGTGCGCGCTGTTGCTGCGGCAGGTACGGCGGCCGGCGATCCGCTTGACCACCTCGTCCTCGGGGACCTCCAGGTCCAGCACCGCGTCGAGCGCGATGCCCCGCTCCAGCAGGATCTCGTCCAGCGCCTTGGCCTGGTTGAGGTTCCGCGGGAAGCCGTCGAGCAGAAAGCCCTCGACCGCGTCCGCCTCCTCGAGCCGATCCTTCGCCATCCCGATCGTGACCTCGTCCGGAACCAGCTCGCCCGCGTTCATGTACTGCTTCGCCTGCTCGCCGAGCGGCGTGCCCTGGCTCATGTTGGCGCGGAAGAGGTCGCCCGTGGAGATGTGCGGGATCGACAGGTTCGTGGCGAGGTACGCGGCCTGCGTTCCCTTGCCCGCCCCAGGAGGCCCGACGAGGACGATTCGCATCAGCGGAGGAACCCTTCGTAGTTACGCTGCTGAAGCTGGCTCTCGATCTGCTTCACGGTCTCCAGACCCACACCCACGATGATCAGGATGCTTGTCCCACCGAACGGGAAGTTCTGGTTCGCGCCGAACCCCGCCAACGCCGTTGTCGGCACGAGTGCGATCAAGCCCAGGTACAGCGACCCCGGCCAGGTGATCCGATTGAGCACGTAGCTGAGGTACTCAGCCGTGGGTCGACCAGCCCGGATGCCCGGGATGAAGCCACCATACTTCTTCATGTTGTCCGCGACTTCCTCGGGGTTGAACGAGATGGCCACGTAGAAGAAGGCGAAGAAAACAATGAGCAGGAAGTAGGTGACCATGTAATACGGGTGGTCACCCTTCACGAAGTGCTGGTTGATCCACGTCGCCCAGCCCGACTTCGAGCCGCTGAACTGGACGATCAAGGCCGGAATGTAGAGCAGCGACGAGGCGAAGATGACGGGAATCACACCCGCCTGGTTGACCTTCAGCGGGATGTACGTCGACGTGCCGCCGTAGGACCTGCGGCCGATCATGCGCTTCGCGTACTGCACCGGAATGCGCCGCTGCGCCTGCTCGACGAAGACCACCAGACCCACCATCGCGAGGCCGACCGCGATCACGACGCCGAACTCCAGCCAGCCGTCCATGATCTTGCCCTGCTGCTTGATCGACCAGAGCTGGCCCGGGAAGCCGGCGGCGATCGAGATGAACATCAGGATCGACATGCCGTTGCCGATACCGCGGTCGGTGATCAGCTCACCGAGCCACATGATCAGCGCAGTGCCCGCGGTCATGGTGATGACCATGACGATGGTCGTGAAGATCGACTGGTCCGGGATGATCTGCCCGGCGCGGTCGCACTGCGGGAAGAGGCTTCCGCTCCGGGCGGTGGCCACCAGGCCGGTGCCCTGGAGCACGGCCAGCGCGACGGTCAGATAGCGGGTGTACTGCGTGATCTTCGCCTGGCCGGACTGCCCCTCCTTCTTCAGAGCCTCCAGCCGCGGGATGACCACGGTCAGCAGCTGAAGGATGATGCTCGCCGTGATGTACGGCATGATGCCGAGCGCGAAGATCGTGATCTGCAGCAGCGCGCCGCCACTGAACATGTTGACCAGGCCGAACAGCCCCTGGCTGCCCTCGGCCTGCTTCATGCAGTAGTTGACGTTCGGATAGCTGACGCCGGGGATCGGGACGTGCGCCCCGAGCCGGAACAGCACAATGATGCCGAGCGTGAACAGCAGCTTCTTGCGCAGGTCGGGCGTCTTGAACGCCCGGGCGAACGCGGTGAGCACGGTGCCTCCTGCGACCCCCGCGTATCGGCGCGTGAGGTGACGGTCTGGAAAACGACGACGGGTAAGTAATCAGTCAAAAGCCGCGCAGACACTGTCCGCACGGCCGGCCCGGGATGGCCCCCGGAAAATACAGCACGATGCACGCCACCATACCGGCGTACCTGCCCGGCTTGGAACGACCAACCGGGGATGCCCCATTAAGAGGCATCCCCGGTTGATTGAATCATCGGGCTCAGACGAGCTCGGTGACGGTGCCGCCGGCGGCGGTGATCTTCTCCTTAGCGGAGCCGGAGACGGCGTCGACCGTCACCTGCAGCGCCACGGAGACCTCGCCGGAGCCGAGCACCTTGACGAGCTGGTTCTTGCGAACCGCGCCCTTGGCCACCAGGTCCGCGACCGTGACCTCGCCACCCTGCGGGTAGAGCGCGGCCAGCTTGTCGAGGTTCACGACCTGGTACTCGGTCTTGAACGGGTTCTTGAAGCCCTTGAGCTTCGGGAGGCGCATGTGGAGGGGCATCTGCCCACCCTCGAAGCGCTCCGGAACCTGGTAGCGGGCCTTGGTGCCCTTGGTGCCACGACCAGCGGTCTTACCCTTGGACGCCTCACCACGACCCACACGGGTCTTGGCGGTCTTGGCGCCCGGGGCGGGCCGGAGGTTGTGGACCTTCAGCGGGTTCTGCTCCGCCATGTCAGTCGACCTCCTCGACCGTCACGAGGTGCCGCACGGTGTTGGCCATGCCGCGGATCTCGGGGCGGTCCTCCTTGACGACCACGTCGTTGATCTTCTTCAGACCAAGCGAGCGCAGCGTGTCACGGTGGTTCTGCTTGCTGCCGATGTACGACTTCGTCTGCGTGATCTTCAGGCGAGCCATTACGCACCCACCCCGGCACGCGCCCGCAGCAGAGCCGCGGGGGCGACGTCCTCGAGCGGCAGACCGCGGCGGGCGGCGATCTCCTCGGGCCGCTGCAGGCCCCGGAGCGCCTCCACCGTGGCGTGCACGATGTTGATCGGGTTCGACGAGCCGAGCGACTTGCTCAGCACGTCGTGGATGCCCGCGCACTCCAGCACGGCGCGCACCGGGCCACCGGCGATCACACCGGTACCGGGGGAAGCCGGCTTGAGCAGGACGACGCCCGCGGCCTTCTCGCCCTGGATGGGGTGCGGGATGGTGCCCTGGATCCGGGGGACCTTGAAGAAGTGCTTCTTGGCCTCCTCCACACCCTTGGCGATGGCGGCCGGCACCTCCTTGGCCTTGCCGTATCCGACACCCACGGTGCCGTCACCGTCGCCCACCACGACCAGCGCGGTGAAGCTGAAGCGACGACCACCCTTCACAACCTTGGCGACGCGGTTGATCGCGACAACGCGCTCAACGTACGCGGTCTTCTCGGCGGCAGCTGCGCCGCCGTCACGGCCCTTCCGGTCCCGCCGCTCGCCGCCACCGGCGCCGCCACCGCGGCGCTGGGGTCCAGCCATTGGATTACCTCTCCTCGTTTACGTCCGCTTACCGGAACCGGCTCAGAACCTGAGCCCGGCCTCGCGGGCGGCGTCGGCCAGAGCGGCGATGCGCCCGGCGTACTTGTTGCCACCGCGGTCGAACACGACGGCCTCGACTCCGGCGGCCTTGGCACGCTCGGCGACCAGGGCGCCGACCTGCTGCGCCTGGGCGCTCTTGTCGCCCTCGCCACCGCGGATGGAAGCGTCCAGGGTCGACGCGGACGCGAGCGTGTGGCCCGCGATGTCGTCGATGACCTGGGCCACCATGTGACGGTTGGAGCGCGTCACGACCAGGCGCGGACGCTCCGGCGTACCGTTGATCCGCTTGCGGACGCGGATGTGGCGACGCTTGAGAGCAGCGCCCTTGTAGGCCTTGCCCTTGGCGATCTTCACACCGTATGCCATGGCTTACTTACCAGCCTTTCCGACCTTGCGGCGGATGACCTCGCCCGCGTACTTCACGCCCTTGGCCTTGTACGGGTCGGGCTTGCGCAGCTTGCGGATGTTCGCGGCGACCTCGCCGACCTTCTGCTTGTCGATGCCCTCAACGCTGAGCTTGGTGGGCGACTCGACCTTGAAGGTGATGCCTTCCGGCGCCTCAACGAGGATCGGGTGGCTGTAGCCCAGCGAGAACTCCAGGTTGGAGCCCTTCGCCTGGACGCGGTAACCGACACCGCTGATCTCGAGCGCCTTGCTGTAACCCGCGGTCACGCCGGTGATCATGTTCGCCACCAGCGTGCGGGACAGGCCGTGGAGGGCCTTGTTCTGACGCTCGTCGTTCGGGCGCGTGACGGCGATGACGCCGTCCTCACCCCGGGTGACCTCGATCGGCGCGGCAACGGTGTGGGAGAGGGAGCCCTTGGGGCCCTTCACCGAAACCGTCCGGCCATCGATGGTGACGTCCACACCGGCGGGAACCTGGATGGGCAGCTTGCCAATACGCGACATGAGCTTTTCCTCCGTTCCCGACTACCAGACGTAGGCGAGGACTTCCCCACCCACGCCCTTCTTCTGCGCCTGCTTGTCGGTGAGGAGCCCGTGGGAAGTGGAGATGATCGCCACGCCCAGGCCGCCGAGCACCTTCGGCAGGTTGGTGGACTTTGCGTAGACCCGCAGACCCGGCTTCGAAATCCGCTTGATGCCGGCGATCGAGCGCTCGCGGTTGGGGCCGAACTTCAGCTCGAGGACGAGGTTCTTGCCGACCTCGGCGTCCTCGGTCTTCCAGCCGGTGATGAAGCCCTCCTGCTGGAGGATCTCCGCGATGTGCGACTTGATCTTGCTGTGCGGCATCGACACGGAGTCGTGGTATGCCGAGTTCGCGTTTCGCAGACGCGTCAACATGTCTGCGATCGGATCGGTCATGGTCATGTGATGGCCTTCGGCCTCTCTCGCCGGGGTTTCCCTATCTGCGCCATCCCTCTCCCCGATCGGAGTCGGGACGGGTGCGGCGCGGGGGACCTACGGCGTAGTAAGCGACTTCTTGCGGGCGGTGCCCGCGGGCGGTCACGGGCGACGGGCGCCCAACCCCACAAGTTTACGTGATGTGGAGGTGGGCTCCCGCCGTCCGGTTGCTTACCGAGAGCCCTGGCTGTCCCGAACTACGGGATTACCAGGAGCTCTTGGTCACGCCCGGCAGCTCGCCGCGGTGAGCCATCTCACGAAGGCACACACGGCAGAGGCCGAACTTGCGGTAGACGGAGTGGGGCCGGCCGCAGCGCTGGCAGCGGGTGTACGCGCGCACACCGAACTTCGGCTTGCGGGCGGCCTTAGCGATCAGAGCCTTCTTCGCCACGGTCAGTTCTCCTTGAACGGGAAGCCGAGGTGACGAAGCAGGGCGCGGCCCTCGTCGTCGTTGGTCGCCGTGGTGACCACGGTGATGTCCATGCCCCGGACCCGGTCGATCTTGTCCTGGTCGATCTCGTGGAACATGACCTGCTCCGTGAGACCGAAGGTGTAGTTGCCGCGGCCGTCGAACTGCTTCGGCGACAGACCGCGGAAGTCGCGGATGCGCGGGAGCGCGAGCGACAGCAGACGGTCCAGGAACTCCCACATGCGGTCACCGCGGAGGGTGACGTGGGCACCGATCGGCTGGCCCTCGCGCAGCTTGAACTGCGCGATGGACTTACGGGCCTTGGTGACGGCCGGCTTCTGGCCGGTGATCGTGGTGAGGTCGCGGATGGCGCCCTCGATCAGCTTGGAGTCGCGGGCGGCGTCGCCCACACCCATGTTGACCACGATCTTGCTCAGACCGGGGATCTGCATGACGTTCTCGTACGAGAACTCGTCCTTCAGCTTCCCGGCGATCTCTTCGCGGTAGCGCTGCTTGAGGCGCGGTGCGTTGGTGGTGGCAGTCATCAGATGTCCTCACCGGTCCGCTTGGCAACGCGGATCTTGTTGCCCTCGTCGTCGAAGCGGTATCCGACGCGGGTGACGACCTTGTTGCCGTCCTTCTCCACCACGAGCTGAACGTTGCTCACGTGGATGGGGGCCTCGGTCGTCACGATGCCGCCGGTCTTCGAGCCACGAGCGGTCTGGCCGGCCTTGGTGTGCTTCTTGACCCGGTTGACACCCTCGACCAGGACGCGGTCCTCGCGGGGGAAGGCCTGAATGACCTTGCCCTGCTTGCCCTTGTCCTTACCGGTGATGACCTGGACCAGGTCGCCCTTCTTGATCTTCATCGGTTACAGCACCTCCGGCGCGAGCGAGATGATCTTCATGAACTTCTTCTCGCGCAGCTCACGGCCCACCGGGCCGAAGATACGGGTGCCGCGGGGGTCGCCATCGTTCTTGAGGATGACGGCCGCGTTCTCGTCGAAGCGGATGTACGAGCCATCGGGGCGGCGGCGCTCCTTGACGGTGCGCACGATGACCGCCTTGATGACGTCACCCTTCTTCACGTTGCCACCGGGGATCGCGTCCTTGACGGTGGCGACGATGACGTCACCGATGCCCGCGTAGCGGCGACCGGAACCACCGAGAACACGGATGCAAAGGATCTCCTTCGCACCAGTGTTGTCGGCGACGCGCAGTCGCGACTCCTGCTGGATCACGTCTATCTCCTGATCGTCTGCCGGTTCCCGGCAGGGGCTTCAGCTGCTGCTGCGGCCCCTGCCGAGCCTGGCGGAACCTGCCCTGAAGGCGATTGCCTTCAGGAGGGAATTACTTGGCCTTCTCGAGGATCTCGACGACGCGCCAGCGCTTGGTCGCGGACAGCGGCCGGGTCTCCATGAGGAGGACGCGGTCGCCGATACCCGCGGCGTTCTGCTCGTCGTGCGCCTTGAGCTTGTTGGTACGGCGGATGACCTTGCCGTACAGCGCGTGCTTGACACGGTCCTCGACAGCGACGACGACGGTCTTGTCCATCTTGTCGCTGACGACGAGGCCCTCACGGGTCTTGCGGAAGCCGCGGTCGTTCGTCTCAGTCACATTCTTCTCGCTCATCAGGCGCTCTCCACCGTCTCGATGCCGAGCTCGCGCTCCCGCATCAGGGTGTAGATCCGGGCGATGTCCTTGCGGACGGCCTTCAGCCGGCCGTGGTTCTCGAGCTGTCCGGTCGCCGCCTGGAAGCGGAGGTTGAACAGCTCCTCCTTGGCCTCACGCAGCTTGGCAACGAGGTCCTCGTTGTTCAGCTCGCGCAGCTCTGACGCCTTGATACCGGCCGCCATCACGACTCACCTGCCTCGCGCCGAACGATCCGGCACTTCATCGGAAGCTTGTGCGCGGCACGGGTGAGCGCCTCGCGAGCAATCTTCTCGTTCGGGTAGGACAGCTCGAACATCACCCGACCGGGCTTGACGTTCGCGACCCACCACTCCGGAGAACCCTTACCGGAACCCATGCGGGTCTCGGCCGGCTTCTTCGTGAGCGGACGGTCCGGGTAGATGTTGATCCAGACCTTGCCACCACGCTTGATGTGGCGGGTCATGGCGATACGAGCCGACTCGATCTGACGGTTCGTCACGTAGGCCGGGGTCACCGCCTGGATGCCGTACTCGCCGAACGCAAGCTCGGTGCCGCCCTTGGCCATACCGCTGCGCTTCGGGTGGTGCTGCTTACGGTGCTTGACCCTACGGGGGATCAGCATGTCGGTCAGGCCTCCGTTCCGCCGCTAGAAGGGGTCGCGGCCTCAGCCGGAGCAGCGGCGGCGGGCGCCTCGGCGGCCGAAGCCGACTGCTGCTGCGGCTTGCGGCCACGGCCGCCACGCTCGCCACCGCGACCACCGCGGGCCGGGCGGTCGGCGCCGCCGCCACGGGCCGGGCGGTTGCCGGCGCGGGCAGCGGCGTTCTCGGCGCGAACCTCGGCGATGTTCTTGACGTCGCCCTTGTAGATCCAGACCTTCACACCGATCCGGCCGAAGGTCGTCTTGGCCTCGAAAAAGCCGTAGTCGACGTTCGCGCGGAGCGTGTGCAGGGGCACACGGCCCTCGCGGTAGAACTCCGAGCGGGACATCTCGGCGCCGCCGAGACGGCCACCGCACTGGATCTTGATGCCCTTGGCGCCGGCCTTCATCGTCGACTGCATGCTCTTGCGCATGGCGCGACGGAAGGAGACGCGGGAGGACAGCTGCTCGGCGACGGCCTGCGCGACCAGCTGAGCGTCAGTCTCGGGGTTCTTGACCTCGAGGATGTTCAGCTGGACCTGCTTGCCGGTGAGCTTCTCCAGCTCGCCGCGGATACGGTCGGCCTCCGCGCCGCGGCGGCCGATGACGATACCCGGCCGGGCGGTGTGGATGTCGACGCGGACGCGGTCACGGGTGCGCTCGATCTCCACCTTGGAGATACCGGCGCGCTCCATGCCCTTCGTCATCATCCGGCGGATGGCGACGTCTTCCTTGACGTAGTCCTTGTACAGCTTGTCGGCGTACCAGCGGGACTTGAAGTCCGTGGTGATGCCGAGCCGGAACCCGTGCGGGTTAACCTTCTGGCCCATTACCGGGTTCCTTCCTTGCTGCTGACGACCACGGTGATGTGGCTGGTCCGCTTGCGGATCCGGTAGGCACGGCCCTGGGCGCGCGGACGGAACCGCTTCAGGGTCGGGCCCTCGTCGACGAATGCCTCGGAGATGTAGAGGCTGCCGGCGTCGGTGTGGTCGTAGTTGTGCGCGGCGTTGGCAATGGCGCTGTCCAGCACCTTGCCCACCGGCACGCTCGCGGCCTGCGGAGCGAATCGCAGGACCGCCTGAGCCTCCGTGGCGTTCATGCCACGGATGAGGTCCACCACGCGGCGGGCCTTCATGGGCGTGACGCGGATGTACCGCGCCTGGGCCCTGGCTTCCATGGTTGTCCCTTCGGTGTCTGTCATCGGTCTTCGCTTTTTCCGCAGATCAGCGACGACGCGACTTGCGGTCGTCCTTCTCGTGGCCGCGGAAGGTGCGGGTCGGCGCGAACTCGCCGAGCTTGTGGCCGACCATCGACTCGGTGACGAACACCGGGACGTGCTTACGGCCGTCGTGCACCGCGATCGTGTGGCCGAGCATGGCCGGGATGATCATCGAGCGGCGAGACCAGGTCTTGATGACGTTCTTGGTCCCTGCGTCGTTCTGCGCGTCCACCTTCTTGCTCAGGTGGTCGTCGACGAAGGGTCCCTTCTTGAGACTGCGCGGCATCTGAACCTGCTCCTAGCGCTTCTTGGTCGTCTTGCGGCGGCGGACGATGTACTTGCTGCTGGCCTTCTTCGGCGAGCGCGTCCGGCCCTCCTTCTGACCCCACGGCGAGACCGGGTGGCGACCACCGGAGGTCTTGCCCTCACCACCACCGTGCGGGTGGTCGACGGGGTTCATGACGACACCGCGGACGGTCGGGCGGACGCCCTTCCAGCGCATACGGCCGGCCTTGCCCCAGTTGATGTTCGACTGCTCGGCATTGCCGACCTCGCCGACGGTGGCGCGGCAGCGGATGTCGACCAGGCGGACCTCGCCCGACGGCATGCGCAGGTGGGCGTAGGCGCCCTCCTTCGCCATCAGCTGCACGGAGGCACCGGCGGAGCGGGCGAACTTCGCACCGCCGCCGGGCCGCAGCTCGATGGCGTGGATGGTCGTACCGACCGGGATGTTGCGCAGCGCCAGGTTGTTGCCGGGCTTGATGTCGGCCGTCGGGCCGTTCTCGATCCGGTCACCCTGCTGCAGACCGCGCGGCGCGATGATGTAGCGCTTCTCGCCGTCGGCGTAGTGCAGCAGCGCGATGCGCGCGGTGCGGTTCGGGTCGTACTCGATGTGTGCGACCTTGGCCGGGACGCCGTCCTTGTCGTGACGGCGGAAGTCGATCACGCGGTACGCACGCTTGTGGCCGCCACCCTGGTGGCGAACGGTGATGCGTCCCTGGTTGTTACGGCCACCCTTGCTGTGCAGGGGGCGGACCAACGACTTCTCCGGCGTGGACCGCGTGACCTCGACGAAGTCGGCGACGCTGGCGCCACGACGGCCCGGGGTCGTCGGCTTGTACTTGCGGATACCCATTTCTCAGTCCTCGTCCGATTCCGGACGACTCGGACTCCGTTAGGAGACCGGGCCGCCGAAGATGTCGATACGGTCGCCCTCGGCGAGGGTCACGATGGCGCGCTTGGTGTCCTTGCGCTTGCCGTAACCGGTGCGGGTGCGCTTGCGCTTGCCCTGGCGGTTGATCGTGTTGACCCCGGTGACCTTGACCGAGAAGACCGCCTCGACGGCCTGCCTGATCTGGGTCTTGTTAGCGCGCGGGTCGACGATGAACGTGTACTTGTTCTCGTCCAGCAGCGCGTAGCTCTTCTCCGAGACCACCGGCTTCAAAAGCACGTCGCGGGGGTCGGAGAAGGTCTTGCTGGTGACAGCGGTCGCCTCAGTCATCAGGCGTCGCTCCCTTCGAGCTGAGCGTTCCGCCGAGCCACGGGGGCAGCAGCCACGAAGGACTCGAAGGCGGCCTTGGTGAAGACCACGTCGTCGGAGACGAGTACGTCGTACGTGTTCAGCTGGCCCGGCTCCAGGATGTGCACCTGGGGCAGGTTGCGAGCGGAGAGCCACGCGGCCTCGTCGGCCCTGTCGATGATCAGGAGCAGGTTCTTGCGCTCGCTGATCTTGCCGAACAGGGTCTTGGCGGCCTTGGTGGAGACCTCGCCCTCGACCACGCCGGAGACGATGTGGATGCGGTCGTGACGCGCCCGGTCCGAGAGGGCACCGCGGAGCGCGGCGGCCTTCATCTTCTTCGGGGTCCGCTGCGAGTAGTCACGCGGCACGGGACCGTGCACGACGCCACCACCGGCGAACTGCGGGGCGCGGGTCGAACCCTGACGGGCGCGGCCGGTGCCCTTCTGGCGGTACGGCTTCTTGCCACCGCCGCGGACCTCGCCACGCGTCTTGGTCTTGTGCGTGCCCTGTCGGGCAGCGGCCAGCTGGGCGACGACGACCTGGTGGATCAGCGGAACGCTGACCTGCGCGTCGAAGATCTCCGCGGGGAGCTCGACGGTCCCGGCCTTGTCGCCTGCCGGCGAAAGGATGTCAATGGTACTCATCGGTTACCTCAGGCCCCCTTGGCCGCGGTACGGACCAGGACGAGGCCGCCGTTCGGACCAGGAACCGCGCCCTTGATGAGCAGCAGGCCCTTCTCCGCGTCAACGGCGTGGACGGTCAGGTTCTGGGTGGTGACCCGCTCGTTGCCCATACGGCCGGCCATCCGCATGCCCTTGAACACGCGGCCCGGGGTGGCACAGCCACCGATGGAGCCAGGCGAGCGGTGCTTGCGCTGGGTGCCGTGGCCGGCGCCGAGGCCACCGAAGCCGTGGCGCTTCATGACACCGGCGGTGCCCTTGCCCTTGCTGGTGCCGGTCACGTCGACCTTGACACCGGACTCGAACACCTCGGCCGTGACCTCCTGGCCGAGCGTGTACTCGCTGGCGTCAGCGGTACGCAGCTCCACCAGGTGGCGGCGCGGGGTGACATCCGCCTTGGCGAAGTGGCCCTTGAGGGGCTTGTTCACCTTGCGGGGGTCGATCTCGCCGAAGGCGATCTGGACGGCGTCGTAGCCGTCGACGTCATTGGTGCGGACCTGGGTCACGACGCAGGGCCCGGCCTTGACGACGGTGACCGGGACGACGCGGTTGTTCTCGTCCCACACCTGCGTCATGCCGAGCTTCTCGCCCAGGACGCCCTTGATCTGCTTAGCCATCTCGCGCGTCACCTCAGAGCTTGATCTCGATGTCGACGCCGGCCGGCAGGTCGAGACGCATGAGCGAGTCGACGGTCTTCGGCGTGGGGTCGAGAATGTCGATGAGGCGCTTGTGGGTACGCATCTCGAAGTGCTCGCGCGAGTCCTTGTACTTGTGCGGCGACTTGATGACGCAGTACACGTTCTTCTCTGTGGGCAGCGGCACCGGGCCCGCGACCGACGCACCAGTGCGGGTCACCGTCTCGACGATCTTCTTCGCCGAGGAGTCGATGACCTCGTGGTCGTAGGCCTTGAGCCGGATGCGGATCTTCTGTCCCGCCATGGCTGCTTCGTAGTCCTGTCTCTCGTAACGCTCTGGCGGCCCGGTACGTTCGCGTTCTCCGACCCACGCGGTCGGGCGTGTCGCACCCCTTCTAATAAATCTCCACGAGGGAGATCCTTCGAGAAGGAGGAGGCGGGGAGGAGAACACCCACCGGGCGCCTGGCTGGTACCCCGCTGAACTTCCCGAAAGATTCCCGTACTTCCACCCCTGATGAGAGGTGACGAGTACTGCGGGACTCGCTTTCGGTCCTCCCGGCGGGAGGCGCGCAACATCGATACTCAACCGAGCAACCTGGACAGTGTGCCATACGGCCGTGGGGCAACGCCAATCGGCGTATATACCACGCAAAGAGGCCCCGCACACCCATGGCGTGCGAGGCCTCTTCGGTTGCTCCTAGGAGCGGCAGGTCACTTCGTGATCTTGGTGACCTGACCGGCGCCGACGGTCCGGCCACCCTCACGGATGGCGAACTTCAGGCCCTCCTCCATGGCGACCGGCTGGATCAGCGCGACGGTCATGGAGGTGTTGTCGCCCGGCATGACCATCTCGGTGCCCTCGGGGAGGGTCACGACACCGGTCACGTCAGTCGTACGGAAGTAGAACTGCGGGCGGTAGTTGTTGAAGAACGGGGTGTGACGGCCACCCTCGTCCTTCGACAGGATGTAGGCCTGGGCCTCGAACTCGGTGTGCGGGGTGACCGAGCCCGGCTTGATGATGACCTGGCCGCGCTCGACATCCTCGCGCTTGATGCCTCGGAGCAGCAGACCGACGTTCTCGCCGGCCTGGCCCTCGTCGAGCAGCTTGCGGAACATCTCGATACCGGTGACCGTGGTGGTGGTCTTCTCGGTCTTGATGCCGATGATGTCGACGGTCTCGTTGACCTTGAGGACACCACGCTCGATACGACCGGTGACAACGGTGCCACGACCGGTGATCGTGAAGACGTCCTCGATCGGCATCAGGAACGGCTTCTCGACGTCGCGCTCCGGCTGCGGGATGGCCTCGTCGACAGCCTTCATCAGGTTGAGGACGGACTCGCCCCACTCCTTGTCGCCCTCGAGCGCCTTGAGCGCCGAGACCTTGACGACCGGAACGTCGTCGCCCGGGAACTCGTACTCGGACAGGAGCTCGCGGACCTCGAGCTCGACGAGCTCCAGGATCTCCTCGTCGTCCACCATGTCGGCCTTGTTCAGGGCGACGACGATGTACGGAACGCCGACCTGGCGGGCCAGGAGCACGTGCTCCTTGGTCTGCGGCATCGGGCCGTCGGTGGCGGCGACCACGAGGATGGCGCCGTCCATCTGCGCCGCACCGGTGATCATGTTCTTGATGTAGTCCGCGTGACCCGGGCAGTCAACGTGGGCGTAGTGACGCGACTCGGTCTGGTACTCGACGTGCGCGATGGAGATGGTGATACCGCGCTGGCGCTCCTCAGGAGCCTTGTCGATCTGGTCGAAGGCCGAGGCCTCGTTCAGGTCCGGGTACGCGTCGTGCAGCACCTTGGTAATCGCCGCGGTAAGCGTGGTCTTACCGTGGTCGATGTGACCGATGGTGCCGATGTTGACGTGCGGCTTAGTCCGCTCGAACTTCGCCTTCGCCACTGGGGTCCTCCTGTGGACTGGTGCTGTACTCCACCCGCTCTTTGCGGATGGGTTCAGGTGGTCTTACCGAACCGACCAGGACCCCGAGGGGATGCCCTTGGCCGTATTCGCTTGGGGGCGGGCGGCGGGGGCCGCCGTGAAGTGCGAACACTTCACGACGACGCCCCGATGCCTTTGCTCCAGCCTAAACGGTGAGAAACGTGGGCGTAGCCCGCGTCACTCGCCCTTGGCCTTCGCGATGATCTCCTCCGCGACGTTCCGGGGAACCTCGGCGTAGGAGTCGAACTGCATGGAGTAGCTGGCGCGACCGGAGGTCTTGCTCCGCAGGTCTCCGACGTAGCCGAACATCTCCGACAGCGGAACCAGGCCGGTGACCAGCTTGGCACCGTGCCGGTCCTCCATGGACTGGATCTGTCCACGGCGGGAGTTGATGTCGCCGATCACATCGCCCATGTAGTCCTCGGGCGTGGTGACCTCGACCTTCATCATCGGCTCGAGCAGGGCCGGGCTGGCCTTGCGCGCGGCGTCCTTGAACGCCATGGAACCGGCGATCTTGAACGCGAGCTCGGAGGAGTCGACGTCGTGGTAGGCACCGTCGAGGAGGGTGACCTTCACACCGGTCAGCGGGTAGCCGGCCAGCACACCGAACTCCATGGCCTCCTGGCAGCCCGCGTCCACGGACGGGATGTACTCCCGCGGGATGCGGCCACCGGTGACCTTGTTCTCGAACTCGTACCCGTCGCCCTCGAGAGGCGCGATCGAGATCTGCACCTTGGCGAACTGGCCGGAACCACCAGTCTGCTTCTTGTGCGTGTAGTCGACCTTCTCGACGGCCTTGCGAAGCGTCTCGCGGTAGGCCACCTGCGGCTTACCGACGTTCGCCTCGACCTTGAACTCGCGCTTCATACGGTCGACCAGCACGTCGAGGTGCAGCTCGCCCATACCCGCGATGATCGTCTGGCCGGTCTCCTCGTCGGTCTTGACCTGGAAGGACGGGTCCTCCTCGGCCAGCCGCTGGATGGCGACGCCCAGCTTCTCCTGGTCGCCCTTCGACTTGGGCTCGATGGCGACCTCGATGACCGGGGCCGGGAAGTCCATCGACTCCAGGATCACCGGGTTCGACGCGTCGCAGAGGGTCTCACCGGTGGTGGTCTGCTTCAGACCCATGACGGCGACGATGTCGCCGGCACCCACCGAGTCGATCTCCTCACGCTTGTTCGCGTGCATCCGGTAGATCTTGCCGATCCGCTCCTTCTTGCCCTTCACGGAGTTCTGCACCTGGGTGCCGGTCTCCATGCGGCCCGAGTAGACCCGGACGAAGGTGAGCTTGCCGAGGTGCGGGTCGCTCATGATCTTGAAGGCGAGGCCGGAGAACGGCTCGTCCTCGGACGGCTTGCGGGTGACGACCTTCTCGGCGTCGCCCACGGCCTGGCCCTCGATCGCCTCGATGTCGATCGGCGAGGGCAGGTACCGCACGACCGCGTCGAGCAGGGGCTGAACGCCCTTGTTCTTGAACGCGGTGCCGCAGAACACCGGGGTGACGGTGATCTCGGCGGACTTGCCGGAGGCGATGGTGATACGGCGGATCGCCGCGTACAGCTGCTCCTCGGAGGGCTCCTCGCCCTCGAGGTACAGCTCCATCATCTCCTCGTCGTTCTCGGCGACGGTCTCAAGCAGCTTGCCGCGCCACTCATCGGCGGCCTCGACGTGCGTGGCCGGGATGTCGAGGGTGTCGTACATCTCGCCCTTGGCCGCCTCGGCGGACCAGACCAGGGCCTTCATCCGGACCAGGTCGACGACGCCCTTGAAGTCGGCCTCTGCACCGATCGGAAGCTGCATGACCAGCGGGGTCGCGCCGAGGCGGTCCGTGATCATGTCGACGCAGCGGTGGAACTCGGCACCGGTGCGGTCCAGCTTGTTGACGAAGCAGATGCGCGGAACGCGGTAGCGGTCCGCCTGACGCCACACCGTCTCGGACTGCGGCTCCACACCGGCGACACCGTCGAACACCGTCACGGCACCGTCGAGCACGCGCAGCGAACGCTCCACCTCGACGGTGAAGTCGACGTGGCCCGGGGTGTCGATGATGTTGATGGTGTGGTCGACGTCCTCGAGCGGCCAGTGACAGGTGGTCGCGGCGGACGTGATCGTGATGCCGCGCTCCTGCTCCTGCTCCATCCAGTCCATCGTGGCGGCGCCGTCGTGGACCTCGCCGATCTTGTACGAAACACCGGTGTAGAACAGGATCCGCTCGGTGGTGGTCGTCTTGCCCGCGTCGATGTGGGCCATGATCCCGATATTGCGGACCTTGGCCAGGTCAAGCGAAGTGGTAGCCATAAGGCTCAGTCTTCTCTCGGATCTCGATGGGGGTAGCGACTACCAGCGGTAGTGCGCGAAGGCCTTGTTGGACTCGGCCATCTTGTGGGTGTCCTCGCGACGCTTGACGGAGGCGCCGAGACCGTTGCTGGCGTCCAGCAGCTCGTTCATGAGGCGCTCGGTCATGGTCTTCTCGCGGCGGGCGCGGGAGTAGCCCACGAGCCAGCGCAGAGCGAGGGTGGAGGAGCGGCCGGGGCGAACCTCGACCGGCACCTGGTAGGTGGCGCCACCGACTCGACGGGAGCGGACCTCAAGGGTCGGCTTCACGTTCTCCAGGGCGCGCTTGAGGGTGATGACCGGGTCGTTGCCGGTCTTGTCCCGCAGGCCTTCCATGGCGCCGTAGACGATGCGCTCGGCGGTGGAGCGCTTACCGTTCAGCAGCACCTTGTTGATGAGCGAGGTGACCAGAGGAGATCCGTAGACCGGGTCGATGATGACCGGGCGCTTCGGGGCGGGGCCCTTACGAGGCATTCTTACTTCTCCTTCTTGGCGCCGTAGCGGCTGCGGGCCTGCTTGCGGTTCTTGACACCCTGGGTGTCAAGCGAGCCGCGGATGATCTTGTAGCGAACACCCGGCAGGTCCTTCACACGGCCACCACGCACGAGCACGATGGAGTGCTCCTGCAGGTTGTGTCCCTCACCCGGGATGTAAGCGGTGACCTCGATCCCGCTGGTCAGACGCACACGCGCGACCTTACGCAGGGCCGAGTTCGGCTTCTTCGGGGTGGTCGTGAACACGCGCGTGCAGACGCCGCGGCGCTGAGGGGAACCCTCGAGTGCGGGCGTCTTGTTCTTCTCGACCTTGTCCTGCCGGCCCTTGCGGACCAGCTGCTGGATCGTAGGCACCGTTTCTCCGGTTTCTGTGTGCCAGTCTCGGTAAAGCTAACCTGGAGCCTCCCCGACCCACGCGGTCGGGTGTGTCGCGATCCTCATACGTTTTCCGCGAACGGAAAGTGCGTATATGGAAGGCGCTTCGGCCTCGGCGTCCCGTGTGGACGACTGCACACACAAGGACCCGGGCACACCCCAGGCACAAGGTCTGAGCGTACCTACCTCATTGACTCCGGTCAAAACAAATGCCCCGCCGCGAAACCGGCCGACCTTGGCGCCCGGTTTACCCGATACGCCCCAGTACGGAGCCACTCTTCCCGCCACCGCCGCCCTCCTCCCC
>NZ_LIQY01000690.1 GCF_001418495.1 Streptomyces pathocidini
GGGTGGAGCGGTGCCCGCGGGCCAGGGCGGCGAGCCGCCGGAGGGGGTTCGGCTGACCCCGGCGGAGTGGGGGATGTGGCAGGCGTTCCGCAACGGCTCCACGCACGACCTTCGCAGCCGCAATCCGGTGCAGGACGACCCGGTCGGCCAGTACCGCTGGGGCCCGGAGCGCAGCGTGCGCGGCCGGATCGTGGCCCTGCTGCTGCTCGACGGCCCGCCCGCGCAGCCGGGCCGGGTGTCGGCGCTGAAGCTGTCGGGGGTCTACATCACGGGCACGCTCGACCTGTCGGGCGGCACGGTCAAGCCGTACGTGGAGCTGACCGGCTGCCGGTTCCAGAACGAAGTGCTGCTGCCGGAGTGCAACTTCACGACCCTGCGCATGGTGGACTGCTCGATCCCCCGCCTGGAGGCCGCCCGGCTGACCACCGAGGGCGACCTGCATCTGCCGCGCTGCACGGTCCGCGCCGGGATCCGGCTGACCGACGCGCACATCGGCACCGACCTGCTGCTCCACCAGCTCACGGTCCACCAGGACCGCAAGGGCCGCTCGATCTCGGCGGACGGGATGACGGTCGGGCAGGACCTCCAGGCCGAGATGATGGAGTCGTACGGCGAGATGAGCCTGCGGGGCGCGCAGATCGGGGTCTCGCTGAGCCTGCGCGGCAGCCGGCTGAGCAACCCGTACGGGCGGCGGGCCCTCAACGCGCCCCAGCTGACGGTCGAGCGCTCGCTCTACATGACGGCGGCCGGGCTCAGCAGCACACCGATCGCGGACAGCCTCGGCACCACTCCCCCGTACGGCATCACGCCCGTGCAGGGGACGCGGATCCAGCACTTCGTGTGCGAGGGCGGGATCCGGCTGGACGACGGGCGGATCGGCGACGCGGTCGACTTCTACCAGGCGCGGTTTCTGATGGAGCCCGGCCAGGAGGTGTCGCTACGCCGCATCCAGACGCCGGAGCTGCGGTTCCTGGGCGAGCGGCCGCGCGCGGGCCGCGTGGTGCTGTCGGGCGCGAAGATCGTCAACCTCGTTGACCGGTCGACGAGTTGGCCGGGCCCCGGCGGGCTGGCCATGGCCGGTTTCGCGTACGAGACGCTGATACCGCGCGGCCCGTTCCCCTTGGCGCGCCGCCTGGAGTGGGTGGCGGCGGCGACGCCGGAGTACGCGCCGGAGCCCTACGAGCAGCTGGCCGCGGCGCTGCGGGCGAGCGGCGAGGACGCGGACGCGCGGGCGGTGCTGCTGGCCAAGCAGCGGCGGCGGCGGGAGACCCTGCCGGCGGCGGGGAAGGCCTGGGGCTACCTCCAGGACTGGACGGTGGCGTACGGCTACAAGCCGGGCCGGGCAACGCTGTGGATGGGGGTCCTGTGGGCGCTCGGCGCGTTCCTCTTCGACCGCAATCCGCCGGCCGAACTGCGCCAGGGCGAGTCGCCGCACTGGAACGCGGCGCTGTACGCGCTGGATCTGCTGATGCCGGTCATCGACCTGGGCCAGGACAACTTCTGGAAGCCGGAGGGCCGCTTCCAATGGGCGGCCTCGGCCCTGATCGTGCTGGGCTGGATCCTCGCGACGTCGGTCGCGGCGGGCGCGTCACGACTCCTGAGACGCAGTTAGTTTTACCTGCTGTTGACCGACCCGCAGGCAACCTTTCCGCCGATACAAAAGCGTCACCGTACCCCTCTGGCGACGCCTCCGACCTGCAGTTTTCAATGGCGGCACCATGGTCTTCCTCCGGGCGCTCATCTCCACCGCGCGCATGATCCGCCACACCTCGGCCCTCTCCGCGGGGCTGCCATCCGACGCCGAGGTGCTCCTCGACGCGCCCGACGCCCGGCTGGCCCCGGCGCTCGCCGCCGCCGGGCGCGGCGACCACCGCCCGGCCGCCGAACTGCTCGCGGCGACCCGCGAGGCCGCCGAGTGGGAGTCGCGCGATCGCTACGCCACCCGCCTGGCGGTCTTCGCCCAGCACCGCCCCGACTGGTTCGGACGCTGGCTCGCCGCGGCGCCCCGCGACCCCGACGCGGCGCTCCTGAAGGCCGAGTTGGCGGTCCGCAGCGCATGGGAGCGGCCCGGCCGGGCCGAGCCGCTGCGCGAGACCGCACCGCTCATCGCCACCGCGGCCGAGGCCGCCCCGCGCGACCCCGTGCCGTGGCGCATCGCGCTCGACCACGCGCGCGGGACGCACGCGACGCGCACCGACTTCGAGATGCTGTGGTCCGAGGCAGTGGGCCGCTCCCCGCACCACTACGGCTGCCATGTCGCGGCACTGCAGTACCTGAGCGCGTCCTGGTACGGCTCGCACCGCGAGTGCCTCGGCTTCGCCGAGGACGCCGCGCGGGCGGCCCTGCCCGGCTCACTGCTGCACGCCCTCCCCACCCGGGCGGCCCTCGCGGTCCTGCTCGGCGGGGCGGACCGGAACGTGCGGTGGATCCCCGGGCGTGGCGCCGCGCACCGTACGATTCCGGCCGCGCCCGTGCCCGCGCCCCTGCTGGACGACCGGGTGGACGCCGCCGCCGATCTGGCCATCGCCATGTCCGCCCGGTACGAGCCCGGCGACCCGTGGCCCGCCGAGGTGCGCAACCTCCTCGCGTACGTGCTGATCGCGCGGGGCCGGTGGGCAGCGGCGCTCGAACAGTTCCGGCTCATTGGCCCGTGCGCGACGAGCTTCCCGTGGAGCCATCTCTCCGACGATCCGCTGGGCCAGTTCCTGGAACTGCGCGACGGCGTACGCATCCAGCTCGCGTCCGCCCTGCCGCTGACCGGGCCGCGGCGGCGGCGCTCCGGCGGGGCTCCCGCGACCGGCCATTAGGCTAGGCCGTTGTGACCGTCGCGCGCCTGCCCCTGTTTCCGCTGAACTCGGTGCTGTTCCCCGGCCTCGTCCTGCCTCTGAACGTCTTCGAGCAGCGCTACCGCGCCATGATGCGCGACCTGTTGAAGCTGGACGAGGACGCCCCGCGACGCTTCGCCGTGGTCGCCATCCGCGACGGGCACGAGGTCGCGCCGATCGCCCCCGGCATGCCGGACACCACCGCGCTGCCCGAGCCCGGGCCGGCCGCGGGCTTCGGCGAGGACCCGATCCGGGCCTTCCACCCGGTGGGGTGCGTGGCGGACGCGGCCACAATCCGCGAGAAGGACGACGGCCGCTACGACGTACTGGCCACCGGAACGACCCGCTTCCGGCTGCGGTCGGTGGACGCGTCGGGGGCATATCTGGTCGGCGAGATCGAGGAGATCACCGAGGAGCGGGGCGAGGGCGCGGGGGCGCTCGCCTCGGGCGTGCTGCGGGCGTTCCGCACGTACCAGAAGCGGCTGGCCGGGGCGAACGAGCGGTCGCTGTCCACGGAGCAGGAGCTGCCGGACGAGCCGTCGGTGCTTTCGTACCTGGTCGCGGCGGCGGCCGTCCTCGACACCCCGGCCAAGCAGCGGCTGCTGGAGGCGCCGGACACCGCGACACGGCTGGCGCAGGAGCTGAAAATCCTGCGCGCGGAGAGCGCGATGATCCGTAACCTCCCCTCACTACCGGCGGTCGACCTGACACGGCAGCCGACACACCCCAACTGAGCGGGCACACCCCAACCGAGCAGGCACCCCAACTGAGCGGGCACCCCAACCGAGCGGGCGCATCCCAACCGAGCGAGGAACACGGCACGTTGGCGAGGAAGAAGAACTCCGGCGGTGGCGGCGGGACGCCCGCCACCGTGGCGCTGACCCGGTCGGGCACCCCCTTCACCACCCACGCGTACGAGCACGACCCGGCGTCGCCGTCGTACGGCGAGGAGGCCGCGCGGGCGCTGGGCGTGGCGCCGGAGCGGGTGTTCAAGACGCTGCTGGCGGAGGTGGACGGCACACTGACGGTCGCGGTGGTTCCGGTCGCCGGCACCCTGGACCTGAAGGCGCTGGCGGCCGCGGTCGGGGGCAAGCGGGCGTCGATGGCCGACCCGGCGGCGGCGGAGCGCGCCACGGGCTACGTCCGCGGCGGCATCTCGCCGCTGGGCCAGCGCCGCCCGCACCCGACGGTCCTCGACGCCTCGGCGGTGCTCCACCCCACCATCTACGTCTCGGCGGGCCGCCGAGGCCTGGAGGTGGAACTGTCCCCCCACGACCTGGCAACCCTGACCGCAGCCTCCCCGGCCCCCATCGCCCGCAGCTGAGGCACCCACTTCCGGTGTGGGCTGAACCACGGCCGACTACAGCGGCGGCGATGTCTCGGCGGGGTCCCGGGGGCCGAAGAAGGCCGTCAGAGCCAAGTGCGCCGCCGCCGCCATCAACGGCCAGATCATCAGCGCCCCCTTCGCCCGCAACTGGAGCGGCGCCTCGAAGACCTTGCCCGCCCCCACCGCCCGCGCATGGGCGGGGACGTCCGAGGTCGGCCCGAGCCAGACTCCCAGCCGCCAGGCGACGATCGAGCCGAGCAGCGCCCCGACGACCGTCCCCACCACGACCGCGATCCCCCCGCGCCGGAACAGCAGGAAGACGGCGAGCGCGGTCAGCAGCCCGAACCCGGCGGCGATCAGCACGAACGTACCGTCCGCGGCGATCGCTTCCTCCCCTTCGGAGTCCTTGAAGTAGACGGCTTTCCCGTCGGAGATCAGCGGCACGCGCGGCGCCAGCCACAGCCACAGCAGCCCCAGCAGTACCCCGGCCGCGGTCAGCCCGAGGGCGATCAGCGCACCCCGCCGGAAGTCGGCCCGCGTCAGCCCCGGCCCGCCGTCGTCATCCCCTCCGGCGTCCTCGGATCCCACCGGCGCCCCGGGCGCAGGCGGCTTCCTCCGCGGGTCGTGCGGGGGCTGGCCGTTCGGGGGCATCGGAGCTGTCACACCGCCATCGTGCCAGGCTGGAGCCGTACCGCCGACCGCAGGAGGCCACTCCGGGGACAGCGGGGAGGGGCCCGTCATCGCACGGCCGCCCGGCGGTACGCCCAGGTGGCGACCGCCAGCGACACCACGCCCACCCCCGCGCACACCGCGAGGTTCCCGCCGACCGCCGCCCAGTCGGGGCGTACGGCGAAGGTGCGGGCCAGCGCCTCCACCCCGTACGTCGACGGCAGCAGCTCCCGCGCCCAGGCGACAGGACCGGGCAGGTGCGCGGCGGGCAGCACGCCCAGCAGCAGCGCGGCGGACATGCCCAACTGGCCCAGCAGCGTGGCGAGTTCCTGCCGTGGCGCGAGCAGCCCGAGCGCCGCACCGAGCCCGGCGAGCGCGGCCCCGGCGAGCGGGACGACGGCGGCCAGCACCCACAGGTTCGCCAGCGGCAGCCCGTACAGGAGGCTGCCGGTCACGGCGGTGACGGCCGTGCCGGGCGCGGTGAAGGACGCGTACGCCACGGCCGCGCCGAGCACCACGGCGGCGGGCGGCACGGGCA
>NZ_LIQY01000691.1 GCF_001418495.1 Streptomyces pathocidini
TTCCGGCAACTGCTGCGGTACCCGGTGCCGTTGGTGCTCGGAGTGCTGGTCGGGCTGCTCGGTGGGGGGTGGATCGGGCTCGCGGGCGGGGACACGTATGTGGCGACCAGCGAGGTCACCGTGCGGCCCGCGACCGTCGACCCGTTCGCGGCCGGCGGCACCCCCGACAAGCAGGTCAGCATCGGCTCCGAACGGCAGACCGCGGTCAGCAACGCCGTCGCCGCACGCGCCGCGAAGGCGCTCGGCACGCCCGCCGACGACGTGGACCGCCTCCAGGCCGGCCTCCAGGTCACCAACCCGCCCAACACCCTCGTCCTGCGCTTCTCCTACACAGACCCCGCGCCAGGCCGCGCCGCCGAGCGTGCCAACGCCTTCACGCGCGCGTACCTGGACAACCGCCGCCGCCAGACCCAGTCCCTGATCGACAACATGGTCGCGGCCTACCAGAAGCAGCTCGACCCGCTGGAGAAACAGCGCGACCAACTCGCCGAACAGATCGCCCAGTTGAGCGACGGCCGCGCCCTGGACACCACGCTCTCCGTACAGTCCGGCGTCCTCGGCAAGATCTCCGAGCTCAGCAGCAGCGTCACCAAGCTGAAAGCGCTCGACACCACCCCCGGATTCGTCGTCAGGACCGCCACCCCGCCGCGCGAGCCCTCCGGCCCCGGCCTGCCCCTGCTCCTGGGCATCGGCGCGGCGGTGGGCGTCGGCCTCGGACTGCTGGCCGCCTGGGCGCGGCTCGTCTTCGACCCGACCGCCCGCTCCGAGAGCGATGTCGTACGGGCGCTGCGGGCGCCCGTCCTGGGCGTACTACCGCGCGGGCGGCGGCGGGTACGGGCGCTGCGGCGCGGGCGCCGGGGTGCGGATGCGGGGGAGCCGCTGGCGGGCGCGTTACCGCGCGGGCGGCGCGCGGACGCGGGGGAGCCGTTGGCGGAGGGCCGGCGGCGGCTTCCCCGCGAGCCGCTGGCGGCGGGCCGGTTGGCGGAGGAGTACCGCTCGGTGGCCTTCCGGCTGGCCTACGACCAGCGGTTCGCCGACCGCCGCAGGCTCCTCGTCGTCGCCCCGCGCGGCGCCATCGACACGGCGGCGGCCGTGGCCGTGAACCTCGCGGCGTCGTTCGTCGAGATGGGCCGGGAGGTGATGCTGGTCGAGGCCGACCTGCGCACCCCCTCGCTCGCGACCCGGCTCCGCCCCGCCGACGGCCCACGGCCGGGCTGGGCGGTGCGGCCCGGCGCGCGGGGGAGCCTTGGGCGTGGGGACGGCGGGTGGCCGACGGGCGAGCAGTTCCTCGTCGACACCGGCGAGTCCGGCATGTTCGACCTGGTCCCTGGCGCCCGCGTCCGCAACGTCGCCCGCGCCCTGACCTCCACCCAGGCCACCCGCCTGATCGCCACGGCCGACGCGCCGGGCACGGTCGCGGTCGTCCTGGCCCCGGCCGTCCTCTCGTACGCCGACGCGATCGCGCTGGCCGACCGCGTCGACGGCGTCCTCGTCGTCTGCGACCCGCGCGCGGTCCACCGCGCCGACCTCGCCCGCGTCCGCGAACTCGTCACCGGCGCGGGCGGCACCATCCTGGGCGCGGTCCTCCACGCGGAGACGGGCCGCAGGCGCGGGGGTTCCGCCCCGGATACGTCCGCACCTCGGCGTCGTGGCGCCGCCCCGGACGGTCCCGCGCCCCGGCGCCGTGGGGGCGCCGCCTCGGACGGTTCCGCGCCTCGGCGCCGGGG
>NZ_LIQY01000692.1 GCF_001418495.1 Streptomyces pathocidini
CTCGCCCCACGCGGGCTTGCCCGGGGTTCCGATGTTCTGCCTGCCGCGCGCCACCGCGTACACCCGGCCGCTCCGGGACAGGCCGAAGACGTGCTGGGCGCCCTCGCCGTCCTCACAGACCATCAGCCCGCCGCCGGGCGCGAGCGTGATGTTGTCCGGCGACTCGCCCGGCAGCTGGAGGTCCGTGTCCGGGCCGAAGACGACGACCAGCGTCAGCCGCCGGTGCTCGGGGTCGTACCGCCACACCTGCCCGAAGTGGTCGGCCGCCGAGCCCTCCGCGCGCCTGGCGAAGCTGGAGACGAAGTACACGCAGCGGCCGCCCCAGTAGCAGCCNNCCGAAGTCCTGGAAGCGGATCCCGGTCTCCCTGGCCAGCGGGTCGGGTACGGGCACCCACTCGATGCCGTCGAAGACCGTGCCGGTCTCCTGGACGACGGACAGGTCCGGCACGCCCGGCACCCGCATCGCCTCCAGCCGGCCGCCCGCGCGCAGCGAGCCGCGGCCGCCGAGCGGCTTCTCGGGCAGGAAACGGTAGAAGAGCCCGAAGGGCTTCTCGAAGGCGTCCTCGGTCTCGTAGACCACGCCCCGGCGCGGGTCGACGGCGATGGCCTCGTGCTGGAAGCGGCCCATCGCGGTGAGCGGGACCGCGCCGGTGCGGCGCGGGTCGTACGGGTCGACCTCNNTCCTCGGTCTCCTCGCAGGTCAGCCAGGTGCGCCAAGGGGTCGGCCCACCCGCGCAGTTGACCGCCGTACCGGCGATGGCGACCTGCTCGGAGAGCACCCGGTTGTCGCGCGCGTCCAGCTCCAGCGCGGTGCAGCCGCCCATGCCGTGGGGGTCGTAGGTCAGCCCCTCGACGGCCGGTACGCGGATGTCGGCGTCGACGCGGTTCTCGTGGTTGCGCACGAGATGGGTGCGGCCGCGCCGGTGGCCGGGGAAGGCGGCCATCCCGTCGGCGTGGCTGGGCACCTTCCCCTGCCCGGACCGGAGTTGGCCGCCCTCGCGGGACAGGACGGTGTAGCGGAAGCCTTTGGGCAGGTCGAGCAGCCCGTCGGGGTCGGGCACGAGCGGGCCGTAGCCCGCCTTCCCTCCCCACGCGTGGGCGGTGGCCGTCGTACCGGCGAAGATCTCCGAGATGCTCCCGGCGAAGACGACCCCCGCCCCCAGAGCGCCGGTACGCGCCAGGACCTGGCGACGCGACGCGGACGATTGTGCGGCAGACATGGGCAACTCCCTGTTGGCGGACAGAGATATGACCGGGTGTGTCTACCATGCGGCCTGCGGCCCGCGGAATGGGACGCGGCGTGACGTGCGGTCTGCCGCCTTTTTAAGGATCGGGCCGAGGCCGGTTCGGCACCGCCGGNNCTCCGTCCCCAGACCCCTGCCGTCCGGGGTCGGTGCGATGCGATCCTCCGGACCGGTTCGCTCGCCGCGACGGGATCGGCAGGCGCGTGGCTGCCTTGGCAGAGCGGTCCCGCCGGGGCTTCGCCTCGCCGGCGCTCGACGAGCGGTGGGCCGAGCCCGGTTACCTCCCGGCCTCGGCTGGCTTGCCTGACCGCCGTCTCCGTCGGCGGGAGTTGGGGACGGAGTCCCCAGGG
>NZ_LIQY01000693.1 GCF_001418495.1 Streptomyces pathocidini
AGAGGGGGAAGGAGACGCCCATCGTGATGATGGCGACCTTCGGGGCCTCGCCGATGCCGAACCAGATGATGAACAGCGGGATCAGCCCCACGAACGGCACTGTGCGCAGCATCTGGACGGAGGCGTCCACCAGGTCCTCGCCGATCCGGAACAGCCCGGAGACCAGCGCGAGCGCGGCGCCGACGAGCGTGCCGAACAGCAGCCCGATGGCGACGCGCCGGAGCGAGGTGGCCATCGCGGCGGGCAGCGAACCGTCCGCTACGAGGTCGGCCCCGACGCGGGCGATGGTGCCGGGGGAGGCGAGCACCTCGGGCGGCAGGACGCCGAGCCCGCTGAGCAGCTGCCAGAGCACGAGGAGCAGTACGGGCCCTGTGGCGCGGCGCAGCCAGCGCGGGACGCGGGCACGGCGGGCGGTGGTGGAGGTGAGAGGTTCGAGGGCGGGGGCGGCAGCAGGTGCAGTGGCTTTTGCCGAAATATCCGGCGGGGCATGGCTGATGGTCATGAGGGCTCCACGGATGTGCGGAGGGCTGGGGGAGGGGTACGCGTCAGCGTCCGTGCGCATGGGCAGCACACGGACTGGGACAGCGAAGGAGAAGAGAGGGGAAAGCGGGAGTCAGCAGAACAGCCGAGAAGGCGTCAGCAGCCGTGGTGACAGGCGGCGGAGGCCACCCGCAGCAGGTCGATGTGACCGCGCGTGGTGAGCAGAACTGAACGCGACATGCCCAGGAACGTAGCGAGACCGTACGGCTACGGTCAACGGGTGTCTCGTTCTTCGGACGCGGGATCCCGGTCCATGGGCGAGGATGGAGCCATGTCCGATGCCTTCACCACACGCGTGATCGAAGTCCCCACCGGCTCGTCGGAGGCGGTGCACGATCTCACCCGCGCCTGCGTGCAGTTCCTGCGCGAGGTGGCCCCGGGCCGGGACGGGCTGCTCAACGTGTTCGTGCCCCACGCGACCGCCGGGGTCGCCGTCATCGAGACCGGCGCCGGCAGCGACGACGACCTGTTGTCCACGCTCCACACCTTGCTACCGGCCGACGACCGCTGGCACCACCGCCACGGCAGCCCGGGTCACGGCCGCGACCACGTCCTGCCCGCGATCGTCCCGCCCCACGCGACCTTCCCGGTCGTCGCCGGCCGCCTGGAACTGGGCACCTGGCAGTCGGTCTGCCTCGTGGACACCAACCGGGACAACCCGGACCGCCAGGTGCGGCTGAGCTTTCTGGGGTGAGTGAGACGCGGGGGCGGCGCCGGGATCGATGAGACCTGGCTCCCGGCGGGCTCCCTCAGGGCGCTCCACCGGAACGGGACGCTCCACCGGAACGCGCCCGCCGAAACGCGCCCTTCGGCCAGGTCCGCGGCGCGC
>NZ_LIQY01000694.1 GCF_001418495.1 Streptomyces pathocidini
CACCAGGCGCGCTACGGTCGAGTCGCGGCCGTCGGCACCGACGACAACCCGCGCGCGCAGCTCGGCGGCCCCCGCCGGTCCGGCCCCCCGCACCCCCACGACCCTGCCGTCGTCGACGACGAGACCGGTGACCGCGAAGCGCTCCCGCAGCCGCGCCCCCTGGGCGCGGGCCTCGGCCACCAGCAGCGCGTCCAGCACGGTCCGCCGGGGCGCGTAGGTCGCGGCCTCCGCCCCTCCGGCCCTCGGCCCACCCGCCACCACGTGCCCCTCGAAATCGAGTGAGGCGCTGACGATGGGTGGACACCCCGTTTTCTCCAAGGCCGGAACAAGGCCCCACGCACGGAGCTGCTGCACCCCCGACCACCTGATCCAGTGGGTGGACAGCGTGTCGGATCCAGGCGCATTCCGGTCAACTATTTCCACCACATAGCCCCGCCGGGCGAGCAGCATTCCCAGCGGTGCACCGGCACACCGCGCGCCCACGATGACGACATCGCAAGGATCACTTTTCGGCCTCGCTTTTTCAGGAGCCATAAAAACACGTCCACTTCTCTGCGACGAGAGCATCCACTTCGGTATCTGACCAGCTCACATGACATTTCAAGGCACGGATCAATCGCATCGCAGGGTTATAAGGGCCAGCTTTCGACCCGTTTCACGGGCGTGGCTGAATCACGCCCACAAAACGAGCCATTACCTGAACGTGATTACCCTTCCGGCCGCGCATTACCCCCATCGTATCGACCTTATCGAGACCGTTGACACCCCTCGACAGGCCGCTCTAGCATCCCCTCATGATCAGCGATTCGATTCCCTTAATTGCTTCGCGATGTCATCAGACGGTGGACCCCGTACACCTGCTCTGCTATTTCGCCCCCGAGGCCGACCAGGAGTTCACGTCCGCGGGACTCGAGCCGGGGCACATGGGGTACTTCGCCGGCCGCGCGGCCGCACTCGGCCGCGCATCGTCCGCCGCGGTGGCAGCCGCGTTCTACAACTTCAACCCCGCTCTCGTCGCCCTCCATCTGCCCAGGGCGTGGGATCTGGCCTCGCCGGAGCGCGTCGTCGAGGCCCGTATGTCCGCCGTGGACCGTGCGCTGCGCCGCGTTCTCGGCGATGGGGCGGTGGGGAGCCCGGAGGTCGCCGAGGCGGCCGGGCTCGCCAGGACCGCAGCCGAGGCGTGCTCCCCCGAGGGGCGGCCGCTGTACGCCGCGCACGCCGAGCTGCCGTGGCCCCGAGAACCGCATCTGGTGCTGTGGCACGCCATCACGCTCCTGCGCGAGCACCGGGGGGACGGGCATGTCGCCGCGCTGGTCGGTCACGGTGTCGGCGCCATCGCGGCGCTGGTCACCGATACCGCCACCGGGAAGAGCCTCTTCAGCGCCGAGCAGGTGCGCGAGCACCGCGCCTGGTCCGAGCGGGACTGGGACACGGAGGTGGCCGCGCTCACCGAATCGGGGCTCCTGGACTCCTCCGGGCGGCTGACCGAGGCGGGCGCACTGCTCCGCTCCCGGATCGAGGACGCGACCGACGCCGCAGCGGCCCCTCCCTACCGCTCCCTGGGAGCCGAACGCGCGGAACGGCTCATCGCGCTGTGCGAGCCGCTCCGCGACGCCGTGGTCGCCGCCGGGGAGCTGCCCCGCAACGACACGGCGGACCCGCCCGCCCACGGGTGAGACCGCACGGGCGGGACCGCCCACGTACGGCGCTGATCCCGGCGCCGTACGAGACGCCCGCGCCGTACGAGAGGCCCGGCACCGTACGAGAGGCCCGGCAC
>NZ_LIQY01000695.1 GCF_001418495.1 Streptomyces pathocidini
GGTCCGCGACCCGGCGCGGGCCGCCGGCGAGGAACGCGGCCTCGTAGAGGGAGAGCGAGAAGTGGCCTCGGCGGGCTGTGCCGTTCTTGGCGCCGGGCGTCCGCTCCGGCGCCAGGCATGCGAGGACCACGGCATGGCAGAGCCGTGCGGAGGCGGCGATGACCGCCGTCGAGCCTACGAGCAGGAGAAGTACCCACATGCGCGGGAGAGTTACCCGCACGCGCGCCGTCTACTCGGCCGTTCACCGGTGCACACCCGAACGATTCACGAAGCGGACGGGCGGAGCCGCGCCGCGGTGGCCCGTAGCCGCCGGATCAGGCGCCGGCGGGGCCTGGGGCCGGAGCGGTCGCGCCACCAAGTGGCCAGGTTACGATGGGCTGTTGGGTCCTCGGGCGGGCACTCGGCCAGGACGTGACCGGCGAAGTCGAGGGCGTCCTGGCGGTAGCCGCCGGTCATGGGGCGGGCCTGCGCGTATGCGAGGAACGCGGGCCGGTAGCCCGCGCCCAGGATCTCCGGCAGTTCCGGCGCCACCTTGGCGACGACGTCCGCCCGCTTCGCGGCCAACGCCCGGCTCTGCACGCGCAATCGCCGCCCGTCGAACCCCTCGGGAGCCGGTGCCCCGGCCACGAGCGCCGACAGGAGCGCGGCCTGCGCGACCCCGACGCGCCGACGGGTGGCGGTCGAGGCGAGCGCCCGCTGTCGGGCAGAGGAGGCGGGCTCCCACTGGTGGGTGGCGGAGGCGGGCTCCCACTGGTGGGTGGTGGTCGAGGTAGGTTCCCATCGGCGGGCGGTGGTCGAGGCGGGGACCGCGGTCGCCTCCCCCTCCGGCGCGTTCACCTTGCGGGTCGGCCGCTCGTGTGAAGGTCCGTCTGCTGCTGTCTTGCTGGTGGCGCTGCCCCGCGGTTCCTCTTCCGGGGGCGGTGTCGGCGTTGGCTCAGGCCACGTGGCCGCTGTGGTCGCTTCCCCCGGCCGCGCGGTCATCTTGCGGGTCGACCGCCCATGCGAAGGCCCGCTTACCGTTGCCTCGTTGGTGTCGCCCCACGGTTCCTCTTTCGGCGTCGGCTCCGGCTCCGGCCGTACGGTCACCGTGGTGATGCCCGGGCCCGCGATGGGCCGTGGCGGGGTGAACGGCACTCCTCGTCCGGGCGCTCCGCCCATGGCGTGGTTCCGTCCGTGTGTCCTCTCGGAGTCTCCCGCTGCCAACACCGCCCGGATCGCGGACAGTTCGGCCGCCAGTTCCGCCGCCGGTGGGAAGTCCTCGTCGCGTTCCAGGAGGACGCCCGGTGGGGCGACGCGGGTGCGGAGTTCGGCGAGGACGTCCAGGACCGGCTGGGTCACCGGGTGGGCGTGGCTGTCGTGCCAAACGCCGTCCTTCTCGACGCCACCCGCCACATGCACGTACGCGATGGCCTCGACCGGCAGTTCGTCCAGCGTTTTCGCCGGATCCTCGCCGCGGTTGACGTGGTTGGTGTGGAGGTTGGCCACGTCGATGAGCAGGCGCACGCCCGTACGCTCCACCAACTCGGCCAGGAACCGCCCCTCGGACAGCTCCTCGCCGGGCCAGGCGACCAGCGCCGCGATGTTCTCCAGCGCCAGCGGCACCGGCAGGGCGTCCTGCGCGATGCGGACGTTCTCGCACAGCACGTCCAGCGCGTCGCGGGTGCGCGGCACCGGCAGCAGATGGCCCGCCTCCAGCCGCGCGGTGGCGGTCAGCGGCCCGCCGGCCCGTACGAAGGCGATGTGCTCGGTGACCAGCGGCGCGCCCAGCACCTCCGCCCGCTCGGCGAGCGCGGCGAGCTTTGCGGGGTCGGGGCGGTCGGCGCCGCCGAGGCCGAGAGAGACGCCGTGCGGTACGACGGTGGTGCCGCGCTCGCGCAGCCGCAGGAGGGGTTCGGGGAGGTGCCCGGGGCAGATGTTCTCGGCCACCACCTCGACCCAGTCGATGTCTGGCAACTCCGCGATGGCGTCGGCGATTTCCGGCCGCCAGCCGATGCCGGTACCGAGGACGAGCCCGTCCGTTCGCCGATCTGTCCGCTGCATGGCTGCCGCCTCTCCCTCCGGGACCTTTCGTACGTGCCGTGTGGCCATGATGGCCGGGCGGGGGCGGGGCGAACCACGAAGCGGGGGATTCAGAGCCTTACTTGAGGTTGCCGCCCCTGCGGGGCTGACTTGAGGCCGCCGGCCCTGCGGGGGCCGAGTCGTCCGAGCCGTCCGAGGCAAGCTCGGCACTGCCCGGGCGCCGCTCAGCCGGAACCGCCGGGCGCCGCTGGACACCGCCAGGCGTCGCCGGTTGCCGCCGCCGTCGCCGATGCTCGCTG
>NZ_LIQY01000696.1 GCF_001418495.1 Streptomyces pathocidini
GCATGGAGGTTGCGAGGACTGCCGCGTCCTGTTCCGCTTCCGGGTTGCCCGGCTGCGGGGAGGGCCAAGTGACGGCCACCGGCGCCCTGTTGGCCGCGATCCCCGGCGCAACCCCCGGCGCAACCCCCGGCGTGACCCCTGACGCGGCTCCCGGCGAGGAGGCCGCGGCAGGGCTCGGCCAGGGAGCCGTCGGGCGCTCCGGCGGCTCGACCGCCGCCTCCGGCCAGAAGACCGCTGTGCCGGCCGGCGGGGGAGCGGTCCCCTCGGGCGCGGGCCTCGTTGCGGAGTCCGCCGCGAACCCGGGCGACTCCGTCGTCGCCGGCTCGCACTTCTCGGGGGTGCTGGATCGCCCCTCCCCGGAGGGGACGTCGTGCCTGGAGAGCATGCCGCAAAGTAGCGCGTCGCTACTGCCCGTGGTGGGCGATCACCCCACCCGTCCCTCACTCGGTTGAATTAGCGCTACAAACGGTCGCGTTCAGCCACGTCCGATGTACGGCATCGCCGTCGCCATCACCGTCGCGAACTGCACGTTCGCCTCCAGCGGGAGGGACGCCATGTGCAGCACCGTACGGGCGACGTCGGCCGCGTCCATGACCGGTTCCGGCGCCAGGCTCCCGTCCGCCTGGAGGGTCCCCGTCCGCATCCGCGCCGTCATCTCCGTCGCCGCGTTGCCGATGTCGATCTGCCCGCAGGCGATCCCGTACGCCCTGCCGTCCAGCGACAGCGACTTCGTCAGGCCGGTGACGGCGTGCTTGGTCGCGGTGTACGCGACGCTGCGGGGGCGCGGGGTGTGGGCCGAGATGGAGCCGTTGTTGATGATGCGGCCGCCGCGCGGATCCTGCTCCTTCATCAGCCGGAACGCGGCCTGCGCGCACAGGAACGCGCCGGTCAGGTTGGTGTCGACGACCGACCGCCAGTCCTCGTAGGAGAGCTCGTCCAGGGGTACGGCCGGGCCGAAGCCGCCCGCGTTGTTGAACAGCAGGTCCACCCGACCGAACCGCTGCCGTACCGCTCGGAACAGGGCGGCCACGTCCTCGGGCCGCGTGACGTCCGTCCGTACGGGCAGTGCGGGCGCACCTTCGAGCACCGCCGCGCCTTCGAGTCCCCCCGCGTCCTCGCGCGCCAGCCGCGCCGTCTCCTCCAGCGCCTCCGTGCGGCGGCCCGCGAGCGCCACCGACCAGCCCGCCCGGGCGAGTTCGAGCGCCACCGCCCGGCCGATGCCCGAGCCCGCCCCGGTGACCACCGCGACCTTCGGCGGCTCCCTGTCGATGTCGATCTCCGTCATACGGCGCAGCGTACGCG
>NZ_LIQY01000697.1 GCF_001418495.1 Streptomyces pathocidini
CGTACCAGTCGCCGCCGACCGCCGCGTCGGTGCCGCCGGGGAGGTACGTGGCGGCGATGCGCAGGTCATCGGGCTGCTCCAACTCTTGGGGAAGCAAGCTGTGTTGGAGCGTGACGGCGGCCTCGCGCTGGCGGCCCTCGCTGGCGCGCAGCCGCTCGGCGGNNCTCGGCGGCCTCGACCTGGTCGGTGACGTCGGTGGCGAAGACCAGGACGCCGCGGTGGGGCCGGGGCGCGAGGTCGGCGGGCTCGGCCGCCCCGCCTGCCCCGGCCTCGGGCCCTGGCAGGTCGATCGGGCTGCACGTGAACGTGTAGTACCCGTCGCGCTTGCGGCCTGTGGCGGCCTTCAGGCCGACCGTGGAGCCGGTGCGGGCGGCCGGTCGGGCCGCGCTCGCGTGGTGCCGCCCGGAGCCGTTCACAGACGCGCCCGCCAGGGCGACGACGGGCTCCTCTTCGCGCACCGCCTCCTCACGCGCCGCCTCCGCGCCCGCGCCGGCGACGTATCCGCCGGGCACGCGGCGGGACTTGACCGTGCGGGGCTTGCCGCTGCGCAGGACCTGGTCCATGAGGGGGAGCAGGCCCAGCTCCGCGAGCTCGGGCAGCGCCTCGCGCGCGGGGGCGCCCGCGTCGCGCGGGCCGAAGACCGCGGCGTAGGCGTCGTTGACGTACGCGATGCAATGGTCCCGGCCGTACACCACCGCGACCAGGCCCGGGACTTGGCCGAGAACGTCGTGCACCGACAGCCCGTCCAGGGTGGGGTGCGCCTCCGAGGACGACGCGCGCGTGGCGGTGGATGGGGTGGACTCGGCGGCGGTCGGCTCCCGGCGCTCCCCGCGCGCGGCGGGCACGGGGTTGCCGCCGCGCGCGCCGGCGCCTGCGCCGGTCCCCGAGGCCGTGGGGGCCTGCGGGTGGCGCGTACCGCGGTCGGTGCGCGCGGCCGCGCGCCGCTGTGTTCCGGGGAGCCGGGCGCTCCAGCGCGTGAAGTTCACTGAGTCTGCCTCGTGATGTCGCTTCGGGTCAGCCAGGCCGGCCGGTGATACGGCAGGGAGTAAGGCAAAAGGGTCGGTGTCAGCACTCTTCGTAGGGATGAGTCCACCCATGGTCACATGTCCAGTGTGGCCGACGGG
>NZ_LIQY01000698.1 GCF_001418495.1 Streptomyces pathocidini
CTGCTGGACGCGCACGAGATCGCGCGGTCCACCGGGGCCTCGTACATCGGCCCTGAGCACGTGCTGGTCGCGTTGGCGGCCAATCGGGACTCGACGGCCGGGCAGATTCTCAACGCCACGCATTTCGATCCCCGGTCCGGTTCGCCGATGGGGATGGGCGGCATTCCCAGCGGGGTGTCGGGGGGCGCCCCCGGGGACGGGGGCGATCCCACCCGGACCCGGCCCGCGCGCGACACTGCGCATCTGGACCAGTACGGGCGGGATCTGACGCGTATGGCGCGCGACGGCCGGATCGACCCGGTCATCGGGCGCGAGACGGAGATCGAGCAGACCGTGGAGGTGCTGGCGCGGCGCGGGAAGAACAACCCGGTGCTCATCGGGGAGGCCGGTGTCGGGAAGACCGCGGTGGTCGAGGGGCTGGCGCAGCGGATCGTGGAGGGCGAGGTGCCCGACATCCTGCTGGGGCGGCGGGTCGTGCAGCTGGACCTGGCCGGGGTGGTCGCCGGTACGCGCTACCGCGGGGACTTCGAGGAGCGGATGACCGGCATCATCGACGAGATCCGGGCGCACTCCGAGGAACTGGTCGTCTTCATCGACGAGTTGCACACGGTCGTGGGCGCGGGCGGCGGCTCCGAGGGCGGCCCGATGGACGCGAGCAACATGCTCAAACCGGCGCTGGCGCGCGGCGAGCTGCACGTCATCGGCGCGAGCACGCTGGAGGAGTACCGGCGGTACGTGGAGAAGGACGCCGCGCTCGCCCGCCGCTTCCAGCCCGTCCTGGTGCCCGAGCCGAGCACGGCGGACGCCACGGAGATCCTGCGGGGGCTGCGGGACCGGTACGAGGCGCACCACCAGGTGCGGTACACCGACGACGCCCTGCTGGCGGCCGTGGAGCTGTCCGACCGGTATCTGACCGACCGGTTCCTGCCCGACAAGGCGATCGACCTGATGGACCAGGCCGGGGCGCGGGTCCGACTGCGCTCGGCCACGCACAGCTCGGACGTGCGGACGCTGGAGCGCGAGGTGGACCAGCTCACCCGCGACAAGGCGCAGGCGGTGAACGCCGAGGAGTACGAGCGGGCCACCCGGCTGCGGGACCGGCTCGCGGAGTTGCAGGCGCGGATCGAGGAGAGCAAGGGCCGGGAGCAGCCCAGCGGGCACATTCCGGAGGTGGCCGTCGAGGACGTGGCCGACATCGTGTCGCGGCAGACCGGAATCCCCGTCAGCAGCCTGACGCAGGAGGAGAAGGAGCGGCTGCTGGGACTCGAGGAGCACTTGCACCAGCGGGTGGTCGGGCAGGACGAGGCGGTGACGGCGGTGGCCGACGCGGTACTGCGGTCGCGGGCCGGACTGGCCAGCCCCAGCCGTCCGATCGGCAGCTTCCTCTTCCTCGGGCCGACGGGGGTCGGCAAGACCGAGCTGGCGCGTGCCCTGGCGGAGGCGCTGTTCGGGAGCGAGGAGCGCATGGTCCGGCTGGACATGAGCGAGTACCAGGAGCGGCACATGGTCAGCCGGCTGGTCGGGGCGCCGCCCGGATACGTGGGGCACGAGGAGGCCGGGCAGTTCACGGAGGCGGTGCGCCGGCACCCGTACTCGCTGCTGCTGCTGGACGAGGTGGAGAAAGCGCACCCGGACGTCTTCAACATCCTGTTGCAGGTGCTGGACGACGGGCGGTTGACGGACTCGCAGGGCCGCACGATCGACTTCACCAACACGGTCATCGTGATGACCAGCAACCTCGGCTCGGAGGCGATCACCGGGCGCGGCGGGGCGCTGGGGTTCGGGCCCGGCGGCGGGGACTCGGAGTCGGACGAGGCAGCGCGGCGGGAGCGGGTGCTGCGGCCGCTGCGCGAGCACTTCCGGCCCGAGTTCCTCAACCGCATCGACGAGATCGTCATCTTCCGCCGGCTCTCGGACGAGCAGCTGCGGCGCATCACCGACATGCTCCTGGACGAGACCCGGCAGCGGCTGCGCGCCCAGGACGTGGCGATCGACTTCACGCCGGTGGCCGTCGACTGGCTGGCGCACGAGGGGTACCAGCCCGAGTACGGCGCCCGGCCGCTGCGCCGCACCATTCAGCGCGAGGTGGACAACCGGCTGTCCCGGATGCTGCTGGGCGGGGAACTGCTGGCGCACAGCCGGGTCGAAGTGGACGTGGAGGACGGGAAGTTGATGTTCCGGAAGGATCGGGAGAGCCGGGAGAGGGAGGGCGCGGGGGCGGCCGGGTAGCCGGGGGTTCGGTCAACTCCCCGTCCGCGCAAGCAGCAACGCGACGTCGAGCGCAGCCACCCCGATCGCCGCGAGGAACGGCACGCGCGGGCGTGAGCGTCCCATCACAGAGGCTCCGCAAGCGACCGCCACCACGGCGGCGAACACGGCCCCCGGCACCAGCCATCCGCCCAACCGGCCGCCCGGCCACCCGGCCGCCCAACCACCCGACAAGCCGGCGGCCCACCCCGCCCTCCACTCCCCCATCTCCCCATCCGCCACCGGCCCGTTCGGGAGGATCAGCAGGCCCGTGGCCGCCACCAGCGGTACGGGCAGCAGCAGGCGGGCCCGGGTCGCGCCCAGGCGCTGCGGCCAGCCGCGTACGCCGTGGCGCAGGTCGTCGTCGATGTCCGGGAGCACGTTGGCCAGGTGGGCGCCCACCCCCAGCAGCGCCGCCGCCGCGACCACCCACCACGGCGGCCACGGCCTGCCCGGCAGCCCCAAGGTGACGAAGGCCGGCAGGCCGCCGAAGCCGATCGCATACGGGAACCAGGACCACGCCGTGGACTTCAGCCCCAGGTTGTAGGCCCAGGCCGCCGCCACCCCCGCGAGGTGGACGACGCCCGCCGCCACCCCGGACGCCAGCGACAGCGGCACGCACAGGACGAGCG
>NZ_LIQY01000699.1 GCF_001418495.1 Streptomyces pathocidini
ACCCAGAACGAGACAGAGGTCACCCTGATGCAGCCCGCCGACACCAGGCGCCGCCCCACCCCGGGACTCCCCACTCAGCCGTCCGCGGCAACCTTCCGCCCGGTCGACCCCGACCAGCTCCCCACAGCGGTGGCCGACTTCCTGGGAGCGCCGGACGGCACACCGGTCCCGGTTGTCGTCACCGGCCGCCCCGACCTCGCAGAGAGCATCGCCCTGGCCGAGGCGGTGTACGAGGGCACGCAGCGCCCCGCCCCGGTCGACCATGGCGTGGTCCTCGCACCGGAAGAACTGCCCGACGGCGTCCTCGCGTTGGCCCGCCCGCTCGCCCGTACCTGGCTGGACGCCGGGGACCTGGACCGCCTGCCCCCCGAGCGCCGGGGCACGCTGCTGGTGGTCGGCACGTACGACCGGCTGCGCCTGGACCCGCTGCGGCCTCTGCTGCTGGCCACCTACCGGGCCGAGGAGAGGTCCCTGTGCGTGCTCAGCGGCCGGGACCCGTACTCCCTGCTGTGGCACGTGGCCAAGCAGTACGCCCGCACCGACCCCCGGCTGACCCGGCTCGGCCTCTTCACCGACACCGACCGCCCCACCCCCACCGAGGACGTACGGGTCTACGACGACCGGTCCTTCGAACGCCTCGACATCCAGGCCGAGATCCTCGGCAGCCGCTGGCGCAGGGTCGTCTTCCAGGGCCACGGCAAGGACGACAGCGTCAACCTCGGCGAGTTCACCATCTGCGGCCTCAACTCCGCGGCCCCGCGCGACGAGCGGCTCCTTGGCCCCCGCTGCGCCTACGGCCTGCCCTGTTACAAGCCCGAGGACAAGCTCGTCCCGCTCAACCGGGTGCGCGCCGCCGAGGTCGTCCTCAGCGCCTGCAACAGCGGCCCGCTGGCCGACCTCGCGCTCTACGACCCGCGCTACCAGCTGATGCTCAACGCCCTGGACGGCCCCGCCCGTACGGTCGTATCCGCGGTCTCCGTGCACGACTCGGACCGCCCCGAGAACGCCTCCTGGATGCGCGCGGCCCACTCCGGGACCGACTCGGTGGCCGCCCTCAACGCGAGCCTGGCCGGCTCCCACCCGTACCCGGCCTTCCTCCGCTTCGGCCTGCCCGAGCCGGCGGGCCCCGGCACCCCTGCTCCCC
>NZ_LIQY01000007.1 GCF_001418495.1 Streptomyces pathocidini
GTCACAGGAGTGGGCGGTGCCGTGGTCGGGGTCGTTGGGGTGGTGGTCCCAGGAGCCGGACCAGGGGCTGACCGCCCAGTAGGGGAGGGTGGGGTCGGTCTCGGCGACGACGCGCGGAAGCAGGACGAGGTAGTAGCCCTCGCCCCAGCTGTCCCCGGCCAGTTCGCCCTCCCAGCCCCAGTCGCGGAAGGCCCACAGGTTCTCGTTGTTGCCGTTCCACAGCACGAGGCTGGGGTGCGGGGCCAGGCGGGTGACGTTCTCGCGGGCCTCGGCCTCGATCTCGCCGCGCAGCGGCTGCTCCTCGGGGTAGGCGGCGCAGGCGAAGAGGAAGTCCTGCCAGACCAGCAGGCCGAGTTCGTCGCAGGCGTCGTAGAAGTCCTCGCTCTCGTAGATCCCGCCGCCCCAGACGCGTACGAGGTCGACTCCCGCGTCGGCGGCCTGCCGGAGGCGGGTGCGGTAGCGCTCGGCGGTGACGCGGGTGACGAGGGCGTCGTCGGGGATCCAGTTGACGCCTCGGGCGAAGACCGGCTCGCCGTTGACGACGAGGGTGAAGGCCGAGCCGTGCTCATCGGCTCCGGTGTCGAGGGCGACGGTGCGGAAGCCGACGCGGCGGGTCCAGCGGTCCAGCTCGCGGTCCCCGTCGAGGAGGATGATCTCGCAGTCGTACAGCGGCTGTTGTCCGTAGCCGCGGGGCCACCACAGCTCGGGGTCCGGCACCTCGACAGTCAGGGAGGCCGCGGCCCCGTCGGCCGTGGTCTCGGCGCGGGCCTCGGTGGTCGTGATCTCGGTACGGGCCCCGTCGGCCGTGCCCTCCGCGCGGGCCCCATCGGCCCGGGCTGCGCCGACGCGGGCGAGGACCGTCAGCCGGCGGCCCTCGCCGCCGGGGGTGCGCTCCAGGTCGAGGTCGAGCCGTACGCGCCCGGTGCCGTCCTCGACGGTGACCTGCGGCGTCACGCGGGCGAGCCGGGCCGTGGACCAGTGCTCGACCCTGGCCTGGCGCCAGATGCCCGCGGTGACCAGGGTCGGCCCCCAGTCCCAGCCGAAGTTGCAGGCCATCTTGCGGAGCAGGTGGAAGGGCTCCGGGTAGGAGTTGGGTCGGTCGCCCAGCTTCTCGCGCACGGCGTCGGCCTCGGCGTAGGCGGAGGTGAACAGCACGGAGAGCGGGGTGGGGGCGTCGGCGGCGAGCAGGCCGGTGACGTCGAAGCGGTAGCCGCGGTGCATGTTGCGTGTGGTGCCGACGACCGTGGAGCCGACGCGGATCTCGGCGACGGTGTCGAGCCCGTCGAAGACCAGGTCGGTGCGCTCATGACCGGTGGTGCGCGGCGCGAGTTCGGTGTCGTAGCGCCAGTCGGTGCGGCCGATCCAGGACAGCCCGACTTCGTTGTCGTCGAGGAAGGGGTCGGGGATCAGGCCCGCGGCGAGCAGGTCGGTGTGGACGCAGCCCGGCACCTGGGCGGGGACGCGGCCCCCGCCGAGCGGTGAGTCGGGCAGCCGCAACGTCCAGCCCCCGGTCAGCGGCAGGGCGTCCTTCATGGGTGCTCCTTGCGTGTAGGCCTCAACGGGCGTTCAACGTAAGGGGCGTTGGAGGCACTGTCCATGTTCGTAAACCGGGTTCAGTCATTTTATCCCCCTTATTGGGGAGTTGACGGTGGCGGCTATGTCGGGAGTTGTCGCGTTTCCGGCGGGAGGGGGGTGGGCAGCCATACGGCGCAGGAAAGCGGTGGGGCCGAAATTCGAGAGCAGAAGGGTTGGGTGAGGATTGCCGTGTGCGATTCCCATCCCGTGGCGAGTTCCTGGGGCCGGGAGAGAGTGTGGCTGACCCCGGAGGACGTACGGAACAAGGTGTTCACCACGGTCCGCCTGCGCGAGGGCTACGACCTGGTCGAGGTGGACAATTTCCTGGCCGAGGTGGAGGGGGTGCTGTCGGCCGTCTTCCGCGAACTGGCCGATCTCCAGTCCCATCTCGCCATCGCCGCCCGGGGCGGCTCCACGGAACGCCTGGTCGCCTCCGCCCAGGAGAGCGCCGACGAGACGATCGCCCAGGCACACGCGCGCGCCGAGCGCATCGTCGGCAAGGCCAAGGAGCGCGCCGAGGCGATGGAGCGGGACGCCCGCAGCCGCGTCTCGGACATCGAACGCCGCGTGACCAGCCTGTACTCCTTCGCCGGCGACTACCGCAACGACATGAAGGCCCGGCTGGAGGACGAGCGCCGCGACCTGGAGAGCCGGCTCCGCCAACTCGACGCCTGGGACGCCGAGTCACCGGTGCCGCGTACGTCAGCGGCGCCCGCACCCGTTCGCTACGCGTCCCGGCAGACGGCCGATCCGGGGTCCGCCGACACCGTCACGATGGGCCGCGTCCCGTACCAGGGCTCCGCCGTGGAGCCGTTGACGCCGCTCGACCAGCTGCTCTCGGACGACGACTGAAACGACGCCGAAACGACGGCTGAACCGACGGCCAAGACAATGGCCAGGACAACGGCCAGACAACGACCGAGAAAATGCCCCATCAACCTGCCGTCACTTCGGCTCGAAATGCCAACGGGTAGGCAAAACATGGCGCTTATGGCCGTCCTGGCGCTTCCCTATTCCCTCTGGATCGCGGTCGCACTGCTTTCCGCGGCAACGCTCACAGGGGCCTGGATCGCCCGGCGGAATTCCGAACGCGTCGGCGTGTGGCTGGCCATCGCGTCGACACTGATGTCGGTTTCCGCGCTGTCCGGAATTCTCCCGGACGCATGGCGCTCCGCGGCGGCGCTCGGAGTTTTCCCGTGGGCCGTTCCGCTCACCGCGGCGGCGGGTTTCCTGGTGGTCGGCCTGTTCACCCGCGGGGCGTACCGGGCGGTCGCCGGCGGCGGGGAGCGCGGCCGGGGCGGGCTCCACTCCCCCGGCCGCCACCGCCGGGTCGAGCGGATGCTCGGCGCCGCCGTGTTCGCCGGGATGGGCGCGGCGGTGCCCCTGACGCTGCACCGGGCGGTGGACGGCACGGCGCCCTCCCTGATCGCCACCGCCCCGGTGCCGGTCGCCCTCGGGCTGGTGACGCTGGCGCTGATGGTGCACTGCGCCAGCGAAGGCCTGGCGCTCGCCGCGCTTCTGGGCATCTCCCGGCAGCGGCTGGCGCCGTGGCTGGTCCTCGCGTGCGCGAGCCCTGTGCTGGGCGTCGCGCTGGCCGTCGTCCACCCGCTGCCGGCCGATGTGGCGCCCGTCGTGCTGGCGGCGGTGGCCGGAGGGCTGCTACGAGTCGCCTTCGTCTGCCTCAGGCTGGCCTCCGGCAGACGCCGGGCCGGGGAGCTCTCACGCGGGCAGCTGGTCTCCGCGACGGTCGCGGCGTCGGCGGTGGGAACGCTGCTGGGCCTGGCGTACTGACGCCGCGTCCGCAGGCGACAGCCACATCACCCGCAGTACACACGGGCATTGAAGTCAGGCGTCCACACGGACACCGGAGTCAGGCACTGCGCCGGATGCGTCCGGCGTAGCGGTCCTCCAGCTCCTTGTTGTGCTCATCACCGCCGGGAACATTGGCCGACAGGTAGACCGGCGGCACCTGGCCCGCGTCGGCGATCAGCTGAACGACTTCGGCGCACACCATCTGGGCCAGCAGCGCGCCCGTGATCGAGGAGATCGCGCACACCGAGCCGCCCGAGGGCAGCGGCAGCAGCGAGTCGCCGTACGGGGCGCCGTTGTCGAGGACGACATCGGCGAAGTCGGTGAGCCGCTTGCCCGAGGGGTGGCGCGGGGTGACGCCCGCGGTGTGCTCCAGCGAGGTCACCGCGATCAGGGCGTGCCCGCGCTCCTTGACCAGCTGGGCCATCTCCACGATGCAGCCGTTGATGCCGGAGTTGGACGCGATGACGAAGGCGTCGGACGGGCGGGGCGCGGTGAGTTCGTAGAGCCGGTGGGCGATGGAGGGGTCGCGCTCCAGCTTGGGGTCGGTGAGCAGTTCGCCGGGCGCGTCCCCGTAGAGGACGAGATCCCGTACGGCGATCTTGTTCGTGGGTACCAGACCGCCGGCGCGGCCCGCGATCTCGGTGGCCAGGGACTCCGAGTGCCCGGTGCCGAAGGCCTGGACGACGCCGTCGGCCAGCAGCGAGTCCGCGAGGATCCGCGCGGCCGCCGAGACGCCCTTGCTCTGGGTTGCCACGACGCGGTCGATGACGGTCCTCGCCGCGGAGACGAATTCTTCGCTGTCAGGCATGCGCGCCGGGCCTCCATGAGGAAAAATTGTTCGTTGCCGAGGAGACTCTGCGGGGTGCTCGGGACCCAAGTCAAGGGTCTGGGCAGGCCATTGACAGATCAGGCAGAGTGGCCGTAGAGAATAATTCTTCACCGCTCCTGAGAGGTCGCCCATGAGCCCTGCCGCCCCCGACGCGGGTCCCGACGCGTACGCGGACGACGGGATCGTCGCCCGCGTACGGGAGCTGCTGACCGGCCTACCAGAGGCCCAACGCGCCCTCGCTGAGCTGGTGTTGGACGATCCGGCCGCCGTCGCGCGGATGACGATCCTGGACCTGGCCGACGCGTGCGGGGTCTCGACGGGCAGCATCACGCGCTTCTGCCGGACGCTCGGGCTGAGCGGGTACGCCGCGCTCCGGCTCGCACTGGCGGCCGACCGGGGCGGCGCGGGCGGCACCGGGATCGCGACCTGGCGGGCCAACATGGGCGCGGACATCTCGGAGAAGGACGACATCCAGCAGGTGGCCGCGCACCTCTCCGCGGCCGTCCGCCACGGCATCGAGCGGACCTTCGCGTCCCTCGACCTGGCCGCCGTCGACCGGACCGCCGCGGCCCTGGCCGCCGCCCGCCGCGCCGAGGTCTACGGCGTGGGCGGCAGCGCGGGCATGGCCTCGGAGTTCCAGCAGCGCGTCTACCGGATCGGCGTGCCCGCCTGGGCCTGGACCGACGCCCATATGGCGCTCACCGGGGCGGCGCTGCTCGGCCCCGGCGACGTCGTCGTCGCCGTCTCGCACAGCGGCCGCACCCGCGAGGTCGTGGACCTGCTGACCGAGGCCGTCAGCCGGGGCGCCACCACGGTGGCCGTCACCAACGCCGCCGACTCGCCGCTGGCCGCGCGCGCCGACCTCGTCCTGGCCACGGACGTACGGGCCGACGGACTGAGCCATGAGACGGTCCTCGCCCGGCACGCCCAGATGGCCGTCCTCGACCTGCTGTACGTCGCGGTGGCGCAGCGGACCTACGAGAAGACCACGGTGGCGATGGCCGCCACGTCCGAGGCCGTCCAGCCGTACAAGCAGCCGGAGTCGGGCCGTGGCCGAAGCTGAACTGGTCGTCGCCATCGACGCCGGGGGGACGCGGACCCGGGCGGCGCTGGCCGCCGCCTCCGGCCCGGACGACGCCGGTCCGGACACGGTCCTCGGCACCGGCGGCGCGGGCGCGGGCAACGCGCTGTCCGTGCCCGCCGACCGGCTGGCCGACCACCTGGCCCAGGCCCTCGCGGCAGCAGTCCCCCCGAGCCAACGGGCGTACGTACGGGCCGTGGTGGCGGGAGTCGCCGGGTGCGCGGGTACCCCCCCGGCGGGCGCCGGGGACGGCCGGCGTACGGACCCCGGGTCGGTGGCGGCGGAGAAGGCGCTGCGGGCGGCGCTGGAGCGGCTGGGGTTCGCGCCGGATGTGCCGCTGCGGCTGCACAGCGACACCGAGGTCGCCTTCGCCGCCGCCCCCGGCGCGCCCGCGGACGGGCTGATCCTCATCGCGGGCACGGGCGCCGTGGCCGCCCGGGTCGCCGGGCGGCACCAGACCGAAGTGGCGGACGGGGACGGCTGGTTGCTCGGGGACAGCGGCAGCGGGTTCTGGATCGGGCGCCGGGGTGTGCGCCGGGCCCTGGCCGCGCTCGACGGGCGCGGCCGGACGACGTCCCTGACTGGCGCCGTGACGGCGTACTACCTGGGCAAGGCGGTCGAGACCCGGCCCGCGGACCCCGCCGTCTGCCAGGAGGTGCGGGCCCGGGTGGTGCGGGCGGTACAGGAGAGGCCGCCGGTCGATCTGGCGCGGGTCTGCCCGCTGGTCACGGCGGCGGCCGGGAAGGGCGACGCGGTCGCCGCCCGGATCCTGGACGCGGCGGCGGAGCGGCTGGTGACGACGGTTCAGGCGCTGTCGCCCACCGCGGGCAAGACGCTGGTCACCAGCGGCGGACTGCTGGGACCCGGTGGGCCCCTGCTGCCCCGGTTCGCGGCGCGGGTCGCGGGGCTCGGGTTGCGCCCGGTGCCCGTCGCGGACGGCCTGCCCGGCGCCGTGGCCCTGGCCCGGCTCACCCTGCGTGGCGGCGGGCCCGGCCCGGACGGCGGCGTTCTCCGGAACGTCACCCGCCCAGGCCAGGCCAGGCGGTAGAGCACCGGCATCGCCCCCGTGCGGTTGGCGGTCATGTCGGCCCGCACATAGCCGCGGAAGCCCAGCTTCGTCACCTGCCGCACCAGGCAGGCGCGGTATGCCGCACTCGTAGCGGGCACGGTCGACGAACACGTAGTCGGAGTCGCGCGATGCGGACGGCTCCGACCGGGTGAGCGGTCCGGTCCTGCGCCGGTCGGAACTTCTTGCAGTTTCCGCCAGAAAGCGCTTTCCACATGCCCCGCCAGCCGCTACCTTTCTCGACCATGACACCCGTCTCACTCATCGTCGTGGGCGCCGGCGACCGCGGAACGCAGCATGCCCGCTGGGCACTTCAGCACCCGGACCGGGCGACCGTCGTCGCCGTCGCCGAGCCGCGGGAGGTGCGCCGGGACCGCTTCGCGGGGGCACACGGCATCGGACCCGAGAACGCGGTGCCCGACTGGAGGGAACTGGCGGCCCGCGGCCGGATCGCCGACGCGGTGCTGATCTGCACCCTCGACCGCGACCACGTGGAGCCCGCCGAGGCCTTCGCCGCCCTCGGCTACCACATCCTGCTGGAGAAGCCGATGGCACTGGACGAGGAGTCCTGCCGGAGGATCGTCGAGGCCGTCGAGCAGGCGGGAGTGATGCTCGCGGTGGGCCACGTCCTGCGCTACACCCCGTACACCCGCGCCCTGAAGCGGGTCCTCGACTCCGGGCGGCTCGGCGAGGTCGTCAGCGTCCAGCACCTGGAGCCGGTCGGCTACTGGCACCAGGCCCATTCCTACGTGCGCGGCAACTGGCGCCGCGCCGACGAGGCCACCTCAATGCTCATGGCCAAGTCCTGCCACGACCTGGACTGGCTGCAGTACGTCATCGGGGAGCGGCCGTCGCGCGTCTCCAGTTTCGGGCGGCTGTCCCATTTCACCCCCGCCAACCGGCCGGCCGGGGCGGCCGACCGCTGCCTGGACTGCCCGGTCGAGGACTCCTGCGTCTACTCGGCCAAGCGGTTCTACGGCGGGATGCTGGAGCGCCGCGAGCACGTCTGGCCGCTCGCGGTCGTCGTGGACGACTTCACCCCGGACGCCCTCGAACAGGCTCTGCGCACCGGCCCGTACGGCCGCTGCGTGTACGCGTGCGACAACGACGTGGTCGACCACCAGGTCGTGGCCATGGAGTTCCCAGGCGGGGCGACCGCCAACTTCACCATGACCGCGTTCACCGAGGGCGGCAGCCGCCGGACCCGCGTCTTCGGCACGCGCGGCGAGCTGACCGGTGACGGGGAGACCATCCGGATCTTCGACTTCCTGACGGACACCGAGGAGACCGTCGACATCTCCGGTCTGGGCGAGATGAACGCGGCGGACGGGCACGGCGGCGGCGACACCGGACTCATGGACGCGTTCGTCTCGGCCGTCGCCTCCGGCGAACCCACCCTGATCACCTCGGGCCCCCGCGACTCCCTCGCCAGTCATCTGGCGGTCCTCGCCGCCGAACGCTCCCGCCTGAACGGCACGGTGGAAACCGTGGGGACATGACCGCGGACGTCAGCCCGCGTGCACGCGGAAGCCGTCAAGCGTGGCCCACTGGCCGCCGCGCTATCCCGGACGCAGCACGGCTGTTGGGCCAGGAGGCCAGAAAGACATCGGGCCACCGTCGAGGTCCTGCTCCGAAACCCGGCCGGAAACCGGGAACACCGCAGCCCTGGGCCCTGACGTGTGGCGTCAAGGCCCAGGGCGCGCCGGCTCAGCGGATGCCCAACTCCGCGAGGGCCCGTTGCTGGGCGGCCGCCGGGCGGGCGGGCCAGTAGAGGTACGCGACGCCGCCGGTGCCGCCCACGACCTTGCCGTCGGCGTTCTTCCGCTTCGTCCGCAACCAGATATTCTCCCACTCACGCCGCTGGTAGACGCGGCGGACCTCCTCGTTGCTGTCGCTCGCCGGGTCGTTGGCGATGACGTCGCCGTCCTCGGTGAAGCCGATGACCGTCATGAGGTGGCCCGCCGTGCCGTACCCGGCGCCGGTGAGCTCCGACTCCATGAAGGACTGGGACGTTATCACCGGGATTCCGGCGGCGATCAGCCTCTCCAGGTCGCTCAGCGAGCCGAGGCGGGTGACGATGCCCTGGAAGTCGCGGTAGGTGGCCGCGTAGGCCGCGTTGAAGGGCCAGTTGCCGCAGCCCTCGTACTGGTAGTCGTACGTGAAGCGGGCCGCGTGGCAGACCTGCGGGTCCTCGAACTCCGGGTCGACCCAGTCCAGATCGTCCTCGGAGGGCTCGCGCCCCCAGTACTCGATGATCATCTGCGAGGAGGTGGGGCTGCACCACGCCTCGCCGCCGTTGTCGTACTCCGGGTACTGGCCCTTGTGGATGTTCTGCGAGTAGCGCGGCACCTCCAGCTCGCGGGGTTCGCCACCCTCGCCCGGCTCGGAGGCGGCCACCTCGAAGCGGTCGGGGATGTCGGACCCCATCGCGCCGATCCGCCACACCGTGGGCGTCGCCTTGGTGCCGGGCTTCCGGTAGAGGGTGAGCCGCAGCTGGTACGAGGCGAGGCGCAGGCCGGAGGCGGCGTCGTCGATCGAGAAGGTGTCCGTCCAGACGCTGCTCCTGCCGTCCTTCTGGTCATCCACCGAGGTCCGCTTGATGTCCTCGTCACCCGACGCCCAGCGGCCCAGCACATACGCGGGAGTCTTCTTGCCGTCGGAGTACGTGCCGATCATCTCGATCTGGATCCAGGTACCCGCCGGGGTCCGGGCGCTCCAGGAGGCGACGAGCTCGGTGGCCGGGGTGGTGAGCCGGTGGACCGGGCCGGTCCAGGTCGCGTACTCCCAGGTGGCCTTCTTCTCGGTGTGCGGGTCGGTGTAGTCCCTGCGGCCCAGCGGGGAGGCGAGGACGATGCCGGGCCGGGGGCCGCCCTCGACACGGGTCCCGCGGGCGCTGCCGGAGCGCCAGTCGGCGTACGTGGTCCAGGCGTGGTAGTCCACGCGGGCGACCCCCTTCTTCGCGGAGGGTGCCGACGGGGCCGCGGAGCCCGCGGCACCTGAAGGGGCTGGGGCGGCCGGTGCGGCCTGCACCGACGAGGCGGCGGCGGTGCCCGCCGCGACCGCGATCGCGGCGGCCAGCACGGTACGCCGAGGGGTGGGTCGGGTCATGTCGGAAGGTCCCCCAGTCATCACGATGGTGCGTCAGGAAGTGGGGCTGGTGCGGTGGGCGTGCTCAACTATCTCCGGTCCGGTGGTCTTCGGCCAGCGATTCCGCACGAGTCGCGGCATGAATATGGGGCAATACCAGCGGCGCCGCCGCCCGCCACGCCGGAGCGGACACCCGAGGGCCGCCCGTAGGGTGAACGGCGTGGACCAGCCGCCCCCGCCCGCGGACCAGCCTTCCCAGCCCGACCGTACCGGCGCCGCTCTCGACCTCGATGGGCTCGCCGGTCACTTGCGTGCCCTGCCGCCCTCCTGCGGGCCGGTCCGGCTGGTCGCCGTCGACGGGCACGCCGGGTCCGGCAAGAGCACGTTCACCGATCGGCTGGCCGCCGCGCTCGGCGGGGCGCCCGTGCTGCACCTGGACGACCTGGCGACCCACGACGAACTCTTCGAGTGGACCGACCGGTTCAGGAGCCAGGTCCTCGACGCCCTCGCCCTCGGCCGTACCGCGAGCTACCGCCCGTACGACTGGGTGCGCCGGGCGTTCGGCCCACCCGCCGCGCTCCCACCGGCGCCCGTGGTCCTCGTCGAGGGCGTGGGGGCGGGCCGGCGGGCACTGCGCCCGCATCTCGCGTGCCTGCTGTGGCTGGACCTGCCGCCGTGCGCGGCCTGGGAGCGCGGCCGCCGTCGCGACGGCCCCGGGCAAGCGGAGTTCTGGGACGGCTGGATGCGCGCGGAGCAGAGCCACTTCGCGGCCGACCCCTCGCGGCCGCATGCCGACTTCCTCATCCGGCAGCGAAATGCGGGATATGCGGTGATCCCGGCGGGCCAGGCGACCACGTGAGCGAACCAGCCCTCACCCTGAGTAAGAACACCCCATACAGTACGGAGAGGGCCCGATCAGCACGCGCGTTCCCACCCCCAACTCGGCTTGACCTGGGGGCCGTCCAGGTCTTACGTTCTCAATGTGCGGCTCCACGGAGCCGCCCGCAGATGCGAAGCCCCCGGTTGTTCCCCCGTGATCGGGGGCTTCGTTCTGCCCTCAACTTCCCACGGGATCCCTACAGGAGCCGCATTTCGGGACGCATGGCGCGGCCGCCTCCTCACGCTCGGTCACCATCCCCGGTCCGCCGATCATCTGCGCGCCACACCTCGGCGACAGGCCAGGTCATGGGTACGATGCGGACGGGAGACGCGGCAACTCCCGTACAGAGCACGGCGGTTCCGCCCTGCCACGGCCTCGTCGGCCGCTTTCGGCAATAGCGAAGGCCACGGCTGGGTAGGCACAAGGCCTGGACACAGCGCACAGCCCAGCAAGGCCCTCGCCCGGCAAACGCCCGGCGGCACACCTCGGGCAAACGGTTTGTGGGGGACGTGATGGACATCGGCTCGCAGGGCTCGGAGGCCCCCGCCGACCTCGCCTGGCTGCGCGCCGTCGACGCCTACACCATGGGGGCGTACGCGCAGGCCGAGGAGGAGTTCAAGGCCGCGGTCCGGCTCGACCCCGGCATGGCCGACGGCTGGCTCGGGCTGCACGCGCTGCGCGTCGACACCGCGACCGCGCTGCTGCGGATGCACCGCCACCGGGACCGCTTCGGCGAGCAGCGCACCCGCCACCGGCGCCCCCTCAACTCCTGGTACTGGCTGGGCTGGTGGGTCCAGCCCGTCCTGGAGAGCCCACGCGACCTGCTGCTCGCGCACGCCTCGCACTGGCTCGACGGGCGCCATGTGCCGGAGCTGGACCGGGCACTGGCCGGCTGCCCGCCGGTGGACACCGACCCGCAGGTGCGGTTCCTGCACGCCTGCCGCGCGTATCTGGTCAAGGACTGGGAGCAGCTCGTACGCCACACCGAGCCGCTGCTCGGCGATCCGCTGCTGGGCATCGAGGCGGGCCTGTTCGGCGGCATGGCCCGGGTCCGGCTGGAGATGTACGGGCAGGCGGAGCCGCTGCTGGCCGCGGCGCTGATGCGCTGCCGTAGCGAGCAGCCCCAGCGCAAGGAGCTGCGCTACTGGCTGGCCCGCGCCCACGAGGGCACCGGCCGCAGCGCGGCGGCGTTGCCGCTGTACCGGGCGGTGCACCGGGTCGACCCGGCGTTCATGGACACCGCGGCCCGGCTCGCGGCGATCTCCGAGGGCGACGGGCTGGACGAGACCGGCGACCTGGCCGCCGTCTCGCTGGCGGGCGTCGGGCAGGACGCGCTGGACGCGACGGCCGACCCCGACCTGCTCACCGCCGACGCGGCGGGCGACGGCCGCGAGCTGCCGGCGAGCACGGCGGACGCGGAGGAACTGCTGCCCGGCACCGCCCCGGTGGACTCCGACGCCGTACGGGAGAAGGCCGTCATCCCGGTGCAGCCCGCCCCGCAGCAGCTGCCGCCCGGCCCCGCCGACCCCGTGCTGCTGCGGCAGGCGCTGTCCGAACTGGAGCGGATGGTCGGCCTCGAACCGGTGAAGCGGCAGGTGCGGGCCCTGTCCGCGCAACTGCACATGGCCCGGCTGCGCGCCGGGCAGGGGCTGCCCGTCCAGCCGCCGAAGCGGCACTTCGTCTTCTCCGGCCCGGCGGGCGCGGGCAAGACGACGGTCGCCCGCCACTGGGCGCGGACCCGCCGCGTGCCGACCGCGCACATCAGCCTCGACGACGTACGGGAGTGGGTCAGGTCCGGGTTCGCCGATCCGCAGTCGGGGTGGAACGAGCACTCCGAGGCGCAGTACCGGCTGGCCCGCCGCACCTGCGGCTTCGCCGCCCGCAACTTCCTCGCCAACGGGATCTCCTGCATCCTCGACGACGCCGTCTTCCCCGACCGGCCGGTCGTCGGCCTCGGCGGCTGGAAGCGGCACGTGGGCCCCGGCCTGCTGCCGGTCGTGCTGCTGCCGGGCCTGGAGGTCGTCCTGGAGCGCAACGCCGCGCGCTCGGGCAACCGCAGGCTGGCCGACGAGGAGGTGGCGCTGATCCACGGCAAGATGGCCGGCTGGTACGGCTCGGGCCTGCCGATCATCGACAACTCCCAGCTGGACGTGGAGACCACGGCCCGCGTGCTGGACGACGCGCTGGCCCGTGCCATCGCGAGCCTGCCTCCCGCATGACCTGCGCAGGGTCTCCGGCTCCCGCATGATCTGCGCGGGGTCTCCGGCTTCCGCATGACGGCTTCCGCATGACCTGCGCGGAGCCCCGCCTCCCGCATACCCGCGCGGGTCCCTGCCCGGCGCATGAGCCCTGCCGTACGCCCGCCCCGTACGGCCCCGCTCGCCAGGACGGGCCGGGAGAGCGCTCGTACGCTCGAAGCCATGGCAGAGGTGTACGCGGACAGGCGCTCGCGGCTGCGCGACCAGTGTGCGGGGGCAGGGCGGGCGGCCGTGCTGGTCTCGCGCCCGGCCAACGTCCGATACCTCGCGGGCGGCGCCCCGCCCGGCGCGGCCCTGCTGCTCGGCCCCGCCGAGGACCTCCTGGTCTGCCCCACCGCCCCCAACGGCGATCCCGCCGAGGGGCGGCTCGCCGAGGAACTGCGCGTCGAGGTCCTCGCCGATCTGGCCGCCGACGCGGCCGTCGCCGCCGCGGGCCGTGCGGCCGGTACCGGTGCCGACACCCTCGCCGTCGAGGAGCACCACCTGACCGTCGCCCGACACCGCGCCCTCGGCGCAGCCGCCGAGGGGCTCCGCCTCGCCGACCTCGGCCTCGCCGTCGAGCAGCAGCGGCTGATCAAGGACGACGAGGAGATCGCCTGTCTGCGGATCGCCGCCGAGATCTCCGACCAGGCCCTCGGCGAGTTGCTCGAATCGATACTGGTCGGCCGTACGGAGCGGCATCTCGCGCTGGAGCTGGAGCGCCGGCTGGTCGACCACGGCGCCGACGGGCCCGCCTTCGCGACCTCCGTGGCCACCGGGCCGAACGCGGGCGCGGCCGGGCACCTTCCCACCGACCGGCGGGTCGAGGAGGGCGACTTCCTCAGCGTCTGCCTGGGCGCCAACTACCGCGGCTACCGCTGCGCGCTGGGCCGCACGTTCGTCATCGGAACCTCCCCGGCCGCCTGGCAGGTCGAGCTGTACGACCTGGTCTTCGCGGCGCAGCGGGCCGGGCGGGAGGCGCTCGCGCCGGGCGCCGCGTACAGCGACGTGGACCGCGCCGCGCGGCAGATCCTGGACTCCGCGGGGCACGGCGAGGGGCTGGCCCCGTCCACGGGACACGGAGTGGGGCTGGAAATCGAGGAGGAGCCTCGGCTCTCGCCCACGGCCATGGGTAAACTGGACGCTTGTGTGCCGGTCACCGTCGAACCGGGGGTCCACCTTCCGGGCCGGGGCGGTGTCCGGATCGACGACACGCTCGTCGTCCGCCCCGAAGCGGACGGCGGACCCGAGCTACTCACCATCACGACCAAGGAACTGCTCGCGCTGTAGCGCGTACTCCTCGGTCGACCAGCCTCAGCCCAGGAGAAAGCGCAACCGTGGCCACCACGAACGACCTCAAGAACGGCATGGTGCTCAAGCTCGACAACGACCAGCTGTGGTCCGTCGTCGAGTTCCAGCACGTCAAGCCCGGCAAGGGCCCGGCCTTCGTGCGCACCAAGCTCAAGAACGTGCTCTCCGGCAAGATCGTCGACAAGACGTTCAACGCCGGGGTCAAGGTCGAGACGGCGAACGTCGACAAGCGCGGGATGCAGTACTCGTACAAGGACGGCGAGCACCTCGTGTTCATGGACATGGACACGTACGACCAGATCCACGTCGATCCCAAGACCGCCGGGGACGCCGTCAACTTCCTGGTGGAGGGCTTCGACGCGGTCGTGGCGATGTACGAGGGCAACCCGCTCTACGTCGAGCTCTCCGCCGCCGTCGAGCTGGTCGTCGCCGAGACCGAGCCGGGTCTCCAGGGCGACCGCTCCACCGGTGGCACCAAGCCCGCCAAGCTGGAGACCGGCCACTCGATCCAGGTCCCGCTCTTCATCACGACCGGCGAGAAGATCAAGGTCGACACCCGCTCCGGTGAGTACCTCGGCCGGGTGAGCAGCTAACCGTGGCCGCACGCAACAAGGCCCGGAAGCGCGCATTCCAGATTCTCTTCGAGTCCGACCAGCGGCCCGCCCCGGTGCGGACCGTCCTCGCGGACTGGATGCGGCTGGCCAGGACCGACGACCGGCAGCCTCCGGTGGGCGAGTACACGATGCAGCTCGTCGAGGGATACGCCGAACACGCGGACCGCATCGACGAGTTGATCGCCACCTACTCGGTCGGCTGGACGCTCGACCGGATGCCGGTGGTGGACCGCAACATCCTGCGGCTCGGCGCGTACGAGCTGATCTGGGAGGACGAGGTCCCGGACGCGGTGGTGATAGACGAGGCCGTGCAGCTCGCCAAGGAGTTCTCCACGGATGACTCGCCGGCGTTCGTCAACGGCCTCCTCGGCCGTCTGAAGGAGCTCAAGCCGACCCTCCGCCGCGCCTAGCCCAGCACTCTCCTCGGCCGTTCAGCGGGCCCGGAGCGGAAGATGAACGATCTTCCGCTCCGGGCCCGCCGCATGTCCTGGTCCGGGAACCGTACGGTCGCTGCGCCCGGGAACCGGACCGTACAGGCCCGCCGGCCCGGTCACCGGACGGATGGGCATGCCGCTCGGCCACCGGGCCAGCAGGCCTATCGCTGAGGCCACCGGGCGGCTGCTCCCGAGGCGGGGCGAGCCGCCGGGCGGCTGCTCCCCGAGGCGGGCGCTCCCTCCACCGGAAGCCGGGGCCGACCCGCTGACCGGCCCGGTACGGTCGAGGGCGGGCGCACGGTGAAGTGCGTCCGCCCTCGGACGTGACGTTTCTGCCGGTCGGCAGACCAGATAACCAGAGGCGATGCCGGCTCGGTCAGACGTCCTCGTGCTGCACGGCCCGGCGCGCATCCGCGTCCAGCACGCCCCAGCTGATCAGCTGCTCGGTCAGCACCGAGGGGGACTGGTCGTAGATGACCGCGAGCGTGCGCAGGTCGTCCTGACGGATCGACAGCACCTTGCCGTTGTAGTCGCCGCGCTGGCTCTGGATGGTGGCGGCGTAGCGCTGGAGCGGGCCGGCCTTCTCGGTCGGCACGTGGCTGAGCCGCTCGAGGTCCAGGACCAGCTTCGGCGGCGGCTCGGCAGCGCCGCCGGGGGTCGTGCCCGGCAGCAGTTCCTGCACCGGGACACCGTAGAAGTCCGCGAGCTCCGCGAGGCGCTGCACGGTCACCGCTCGGTCGCCGCGCTCGTAAGAACCGACGACCACGGCCTTCCAGCGGCCCTGCGACTTCTCCTCGACGCCGTGCAGGGACAGGCCCTGCTGAGTGCGGATGGCGCGAAGCTTGGCCCCGAGCTGTTTGGCGTATTCGCTGGACATATAGCTCCCCGGACGAAGGGTGGTTACTCACTGTGAGGTTACGCAGCGTGACCTGAGTTCGTCAAGCCGAATGGTCCACACCGGCACCCCCGGGTGGACCCGCATGGGGTGTTCCGGGGGCGCCGACCGGCCCCTATGCGCCTCCTGATATCTTTGTCAGCGCACATTTCCGACGTCCTTTAAGGTCCGTCCCGTGAGGCGGAGAAGGAGGTCCGTTCTCCATGGACTCAACCGGCTCGCAGAGCCCCGTTCCGGCCCGCCCCGTGCTCGAGGCCCCGGACATCGCGCGGGTTCTCACCCGCATCGCCCACGAGATCGTCGAGCGCGCCAAGGGCGCCGACGACGTGGTGCTTCTGGGCATCCCCACCCGCGGCGTGCACCTCGCCCGCAGGCTCGGCACCAAGCTTGAGGAGATCACCGGCAGGCCCGCCCCGGTCGGCTCCCTCGACATCACCATGTACCGCGACGACCTCCGGCTGCGCCCCGCGCGTGCCCTCGGCCGCACCGAGATCCCCGGTGACGGCCTCGACGGCCGCCTGGTCGTGCTGGTCGACGACGTGCTCTTCTCCGGCCGCACCATCCGCGCCGCGCTCGACGCCCTCGGCGACCTCGGCCGCCCGCGCGCCGTCCAGCTGGCTGTCCTGGTCGACCGCGGCCACCGCGAACTGCCCATCCGCGCCGACTACGTCGGCAAGAACCTCCCGACGTCGCTGCGGGAGATGGTGAAGGTCCAGCTCACCGAGGAGGACGGCCGCGACAGCGTGCTCCTCGGCGTACGAGAGACCGCCTCCGCCGCCGAGCGGTAACGCCCGCGTGGGCCGGCCCGGAACCCGGGACGGCGCCACGCCCGCGCCCGTACGCC
>NZ_LIQY01000070.1 GCF_001418495.1 Streptomyces pathocidini
CCGTCCTGCTCAAGGCGCTCGCCCCGCGCGACGGCGACCAGCATCCGCCGCGGGTCCTGCTCATCGAGGCGCACGACGCCATCGCCGGCGCCCTGTCGGCGACGCTGGAGCGGCGCGGCATGCAGGTCGCGCGCGCCGCCTCGGACGCGGACGCGGTGGCGCTGGCGGCGCAGATGCGGCCGAACCTCGTGGTGATGGACCTGACGCAGGTACGCCGCCGCCGCGCCGGAATCGTCGACTGGCTCCGCGCCAACGGCCTGCTCAACCGCACCCCGCTGGTCGTCTACACCTCGGCCGACATCGACCCGACCGAACTCCCGCGCCTGGCATCGGGCGAAACAGTGCTGTTCCTCGCCGAACGCTCGACCAGTACGGAAGTCCAGACTCGCATCGTCGACCTCCTGACCAAGATCGGTGCCAACTGAGGGAAGGCCGGTACCTCCGCGCCGGCCCCGACACACCGGGGGCGACCCCGACACACCGGCCAAGGCGGACGGGCCTCCACCCAGCCACACCGCCTCAACGGGGCCTCGGGGGACACCTCCCGCACAGGGTCTGGGGACGAAGTCCCCAGCACTTCCCCGCCGCAACGGCGAGCAAGAGGTACGGCCCGGCCCGGCGGTGCCGAACCGACCGCAACCCAGGATGAACGGCCCCCGCCGGACGGCGCCCCGTCACAGCTCGACGACGTCCAACTCCCCTTGCGCGTACTGCCTCCGCAGCACCTTCTTGTCGAACTTGCCGACGCTCGTCTTCGGCACCGCAGGGATCACCGCCCAGCGCTCCGGCAGCTGCCAGCGGGCGATCCGCTCGGCGAGGTACGCCTTGAAGGCCGCGTAGTCGGGAGCGTTGCCGTCCCGCAACACGACGGCCGCCAGCGGCCGTTCGCCCCACTTCTCGTCCGGCACGGCCACCACCGCGGCCTCGGCGATCTCCGGGTGCCCCATCAGATGGTTCTCCAGCTCCACCGATGAAATCCACTCGCCGCCCGACTTGATGACGTCCTTCGCCCGGTCGGTGAGCGTGAGGTACCCGTCCGGGGTGATCGTGCCGACGTCGCCGGTGCGCAGCCAGCCGTCCTCACTGAACTTGTCCTCGGGCCGGAGCGGACCTTCACCGGCGCCGCCGTAGTACGCGCCCGCGATCCACGGCCCGCGTACCTCCAACTCGCCCGCCGACTCCCCGTCCCAGGGCAGGAACCCCCCGCCGGGCCCGGCCAGCCTGGCCTCGACCGAGGCGGGGAACCGGCCCTGGCTGAGGCGGTACGTCCACTCCTCCTCCTCGGACAGCCCGTGCGGCGGGTGCGAGACGCTGCCGAGCGGCGAGGTCTCGGTCATGCCCCAGGCGTGGATGACGCGGATGGCGTGCCGGTCCTCGAACGCCTTCATCAGGGCGGGCGGACACGCGGAGCCGCCGATGACGACGGCGCGCAGGGAGCCCGTATCGCGCCGCTTCGCGTCGAGTTCGGCGAGCAGCCCCTGCCAGATGGTGGGGACCGCGGCGGCCATGGTGGGCCGCAGCGTCTCGATCATCTCGGCCAGCGGAGCCGGCTGCAGGAAGCGGTCGGGCATGATCAGTGAGGTGCCCGCCATGAACGCGGCGTGCGGCAGGCCCCACGCGTTGACGTGGAACATCGGCACGACCGGCAGCGCCGTCTCCCGCGGGGAGAGCGCGAACGCCTCGGCGCTGTTGACGTGCATCGAGTGCAGATAGATCGAACGGTGGCTGTAGACGGCCCCCTTGGGGTCTCCGGTGGTGCCCGAGGTGTAGCAGAGGGCGGCCGCCTCGCGCTCGTCGATCTCGGGCCAGTCGAAGTCGGTGGGGCGGCCCGCGATCAGCTCCTCGTAGTCGTGCACCCGCGCGCGGGCGCCCGCCAGCGGCGACCGGTCGCCGGAGCCGGCCACGACGACGTGCTCGACGGAGTCGAGCCGGGGGAGCAGCGGAGCGAGCAGCGGGACGAGCGTCGCGTCGACGATGATCACGCGGTCCGCCGCGTGGCCCACGATCCAGGTGAGCTGCTCGGCGGGCAGCCGGAGGTTGAGCGTGTGCAACACGGCGCCCATGGCGGGAATGGCGAGATACGCCTCCATGTGAACACCGTTGTTCCACATGAGCGTCGCGATCCGCTGGTCGCCGACGACACCCAGCTCGTCGCGGAGCGCGTGCGCCAACTGGGCCGCCCGGGCGCCGATCTCGTCGAATCCCCGCCGCTCGGGCGCACCGTCCCCGGTCCACGTCGTGACGTGCGACCCGGCGTGCACGGTCGAGCCGTGCCGCAGGATGCGGCTCACCGTCAGCGGTACGTCCTGCATCGTGCTCAGCACCGTCGGCCTCCCGAGGACACGGTTGCGCAAGGATCGTGCTGCGCCAGATTCTGCGTCCATACCGAACGGCATGTCACTACCCCACGCGAGATCAGGCCCGCGAAGAGGGACGGGCGCGGGGAGACCCGGGCTGGGCCGGAGGTCGGGCTGGGCCGGAGGTCGGGCTGGGCCGGAGGTCGGGGTCGACGGCATGGGGACGACTCGGGAGGCGGCCGAAACGGTGCCGGTGGTCCGCGGCCCGGCGCGAGCAGGGCGAGCAGGGCGAGCGACGCCGATGGCGTGGCACCTCTACACGCCAATGAGGCGCGAATTGCCCGCTGTTGAAGGATATAGGGGATGTTTCCCCACCTCCCAGCGTGGAGATAAGGCCTGTACCGAACCATATGGGCCGCCCATCCCGCTGGGGGTGCGCGGCCCGTTGCGTTTGTGATGTGGCTTCCGTGGTTGTGGTGTCCCGGGCGGGGTTTTCTGGGCCTGTGCCGTACCCCACGTGGGGGCTCGTCAGGCCGGGGGCGGCCCCCACTGAAGGGGCTCCACATGAGTACCAGCGTTCAGCCACCGTCGCAGGATCTGCTCTGGATAGCTTCCCTCTCCAACCAGGCCCAGCCGACCGCCGAGGCGGAGGAATCGGGTCTGGCGGCGTCGGTCAGCACGTTCCTGGCGATCCCGCCCATTCCCGTCGGCACCAATCCGGTGGGGCTGGCGTTCACCCCCAGCGGCGACCTCTACGTCACCAACTCCGGATCGAACAGCGTGTCGTTGATCGACACCGCCACTGACACCGTTGTCGGCGCCTCGATCCCCACCGGTACCACGCCGGCCTGGCTGGCGATCGCCCCCAACGGCAACGCCTATGTCCCCAACAACATTTCCAACAACGTGACGGTGATCGACACCGCCACCAACACCGTCATCACCACGATCCCCCTAGCCGGCGGCCCCGCCGCAGCCGCAGTCATCCCCGGTGGCAACCTCTACGTCGGCAGGTTCTCCGCGAACAGCGTGTCGGTGATCGACAGCACCACCAACACCGTGATCGGCGCCCCGATCCCCGTCGGCAGCGGCCCGGTCGGGATCGCAGTCGCCTTCAACGGCAAGGCCTACGTCGCCAACCGGAACTCGAACAACGTGACGGTGATCAACACCGCCACCAACACCGTCATCACCACGATCCCCGTCGGCAGCCAGCCGAACTTTGTGGCGATCGCCCCGAACGGCAACGCCTACGTGGTCAACATCGGGTCGAACAACGTGTCGGTGATCAACACCACCACGGACACCGTGATCGGTGCCGCGATCCCCGTCGGCACCAATCCGTGGGGCATCTCGGTCGGCCCCAACGGCAATGCCTACACTGCCAATCGGGGGTCGAACGACGTGACGGTGATCGACACCTTCACCAACACCGTAATCGGCGTCCCGATCCCCGTCGGCTCCCAGCCGATCAGCACGGCAGTCGCCCCCAACGGCAAGGTCTACGTCGCCAACATCGCCTCGGCCAACGTCAGTGTCATCCAGTTCCCCCCGACGCTGAACAGCATCACCCCCACCCAGGGCACCACCGCGGGCGGCACAGTGGTGACGATCACCGGCACCAACCTGACCGGGGCCAGCGTCACGATCGGTGGTAACCCCGCGACCGGGGTGACCGTCAATCCCTCCGGTACGCAGCTCACCGCGACCACTCCTCCCGGAGTGTCCGGAGCCGCGACCGTCACCGTCAGCACCCCTGGCGGCAGCGCCAGTCTGGTGAACGGCTTCACCTATGTCGCCCCGGTCCACGCCACCTCGCTGACCGCGACCCCGGCGCTGGCGAAGCTGTTCCCGCCGCAGGTGTACTTCCCGTTCCTGTACGCCACCCTGACCGACCTGGTCACCGGCCTTCCGGTGCCGAACCAGACGATCGTCTTCACCACTGGCTCCCATGCCCTGGGCACCGCCGTCACCAACGCCCAAGGCGTCGCCCAGGTGAGCGAGGTCCTCACCCTGGCGCTCATCCTCCTCAACGACGGATACAACGTCACTTTCGCCGGCGCGACCACCCCCACAGTCATCCTGACGCCGTCCAGCGACCACGCGGGAGTCCTCGGACCCTGACCCTCACAAGCCACCGCGGCCGAGGCCGCCTCCAGCCAGGCGAACAACGCGAAGGTTCCTCCGCCCGGTCGTCATCGCCGGCCGGAGGGGCCTCCGCCGGAACCACCCATGCGGAAGGTCGCGGGCAGGTCGGCGAGGCGCGCCGACTCCGTCGGCGTCGAAGAGTGTCAGCCCGTCGGCGCACATCCACAACAGGCGCGCATCACAACAGCGGTGGCCGGCGCTTGCGGACGTCCGTCACAGCGCATCACGGCCTGGGCCATCGGCCCCGTACAGCTCCGCTCCGCCTCAGCGGCGAGCGTCCAGGCTGAGCTCCGGGTCCTCACGGAGCCGGGACAGGGCGCGGGAGACCGCACTCTTGACCGTCCCCACAGACACCCCGAGCAACTCGGCGGTCTGGGCCTCGGTCAGGTCCTCGTAATACCGCAGCACGACCATGGCCCGCTGCCGGTCGGGCAGCCGGAGGATCGCGCGCCACATCGCGTCACGCAGCGCCTGCTGTTCGGCCGGGTCCGGCGCCGGGACGACTGCCGGCTCGGGCAGCTCGTCACAGGCGAACTCGTCGACCTTCCTCTTCCGCCACTGCGACGTACGCGTGTTCACCAGCGCACGTCGTACATAGCCGTCGAGCGCGCGGTGGTCCTCTATCCGCTCCCATGCAACGTAGGTCTTGGTCAGCGCGGTCTGCAGCAGGTCCTCCGCGTCGCACGCGTTCGCGGTCAGCGAGCGGGCGGTGCGCAGCAGCACCGGTCCGCGGGCCCGCACGTACGACGAGAACGACGGGAACACTGCGGTGGCTGCGCTGGTGCAGACAGGCGTGGTCATGCCCTCAACGCTAGGAGCGCCGCGGGCCTCCCCGTATCGGCCGCAGGTGCCGATGGCGGGTCCGCCTCAGGGAGTACGGGTGGAGTTGTCCCCACCTCCCAGAGGTGGAGGAATCACGGCTCCCGGATCAGGGTCCGGGCTGGAGCCGGTCAGGGCCTGACAAGAGTTGAGCAAGCCACGGAGCAGCCGGAGAAGCAAGCCAGGATCAGGCCGGGATCAGAAGCTGCCCGCGACGGCCAGATCGCGCCGCGCCCACCGCTCGGCCGCCGTGCTGTTCTGGTCGAAGTTCTCGGCCCGGTCGGTCGCGCCGTCGTCGTACGCCTTCTTGTCGAACGACTTCCCGTCGTACGCCTTGGGCATCCCGCCGTGCATCTTGGGCTTTCCGCCGTGCATCTTCTCGCCGCGCTGGGACATCCGGTCCTTGGCGGGCACGTTCCTGCCGCCGGCCTGGTACCCGTCGCGGGGCTCGCTGATGATCGCGACCGGGGCGTCCACCCGGTTGCGGTCGATCTTCATCTTGACGCCGCCGTGCGACTCGGAGACATCGCCCGCGTACTGGTGGATACGACGGTGCGGCGCCCATGCCGCACGGCTGAGGACGGCGTCGTTGAGCTGCTGCGGACGTCGCCAGCGCGCGAACCACACCGCGTCCGGCAGGTCGCCGACGCCGCTGCGCCGCGCCTTCTCCAGATGCTGTACGCCCGTGGTGGCGCTGCTGTAGAAGCCTGCCAGGTAGCCCTCGCCCTGCACCTCATGGGTCCAGGCGCGGATGAAGGCGAGCGTCCGCTGGGCGCAGTTGGCTCTGGAGCGGTAGTGGTACGGCTCCATGTCCAGATAGAGAGCGCTGCGTTTCTCCATGCCGAGCGCGGCCGCGCGCCGCACCGCGTCGCGCCCTTCCCACGCACCCTGGGCCCATGGATTGCCCTTGATGGGTACGTGTCTCTTGTTGCTGCTGGCCACGCACGGCGACTGGGATCCGACGTAGACCGGAAGCACCCGCCAACCCATGCGGTCCACCTCCAGGATCCAGCGCCGCCCCAGGTTGGCCTGTTTCTTGCAGGCCCGGCCGCGGCCTCCGAAGTAGACCCCGACGGCCCGGTAGTGGGATTTCCGCCAGGCGTTCATGGAGCCCAGCGACGGGGTCTGGCAGGTGTCGAAGGCGAGGCCGTTGAAGACCGCGGCGCCCTCGGACCGGGGGTCGCTGTTCTGCGCGTCCCCGGGTGATCCCTTGGCGGACGCGGTGGAGCCGGTGAACAGGCCGCCGAAGAGCGCGGCCAGGGCCGCGAGCAAGGCGGCCATCATTTGAATGATCTTCTTTCGTCTTTCCATAGGGCGAGTGAAAAGGATCGGCAACCTGACGGTGTGACAGACACGCGACCTCCCGTACCGAAGTCAACCGTCTGCACCAATGACCAATCCGGATGTCGGAACCCCGGTGCCCGCCGTGACCAGGGCGCGGGCCGCTCCGGGTATCTGGTTGACGGCGCTGCCGCGCAGCTGGCGCACGGCTTCGGCGATGCCGTTCATGCCGTGCAGATACGCCTCGCCGAGCTGGCCGCCGTGGGTGTTGAGGGGCAGCGCGCGGGCGGCGACGAAGCCGGCGGCCTCCCCCGGGGCGCAGAAACCGAACTCCTCGAGCTGCGTCAGCACGAACGGCGTGAAGTGGTCGTACAGGATCCCCACGTCGATGTCGCAGGGTCCGAGTCCGCTGGTGCGCCACAGCTGGCGGGCCACCACACCCATCTCGGGGAGGCCGGTCAGGTCGTCGCGGTAGAAGCTGGTCATCTGCTCCTGGGCGCGGCCCGCGCCCTGGGCCGCGGCAAGGACGACGGCGGGCGGGTTCGGCAGGTCGCGGGCGCGCTCGACCGAGGTCACGACGAGGGCCTGGCCGCCGTCCGTCTCCTGACAGCAGTCGAGGAGGCGCAGCGGCTCGGCGATCCAGCGGGACGCGGCGTGGTCCTCGAGCGTGATCGGCTTCCCGTGGAAGTACGCGGCCGGGTTCGTCGCGGCGTACCGGCGGTCCGTGACGGCGACGTGGCCGAAGGCCTCCGGCGTCAGGCCGTACGTGTGGAGGTAGCGCTGGGCCGCCATGGCGACCCAGGAGGCGGGGGTCAGCAGCCCGAAGGGGAGGGCCCAGCCGAGGGCGGCGCCCTCGGCGGAGGGCTCGCGGTGCTGGACCCCGGCGCCGAAGCGGCGCCCGGACCGCTCGTTGAACGCCCGGTAGCAGACGACGACTTCGGCGATCCCGGTGGCCACGGCGAGGGCGGCCTGCTGGACGGTGGCGCAGGCCGCGCCGCCTCCGTAGTGGACCCGCGAGAAGAACGACAGCTCTCCCATTCCGGCGGCCTGGGCGACGGTGATCTCGGGACTGGTGTCCATGGTGAAGGTGACGAGGCCGTCGACGTCCCCGGGCGCCAGCCCGGCGTCGTCGAGCGCGGCCCGCACCGCCTCGACGGCCAGCTTGAGCTCGCTGCGCCCGGAGTCCTTGGAGAACTCGGTGGCGCCGATGCCGGCGATGGCCGCCCTGCCGCCCAGCGCGTCGCGGTTGCGGACGCTCATGTGCTCACCTCCGGCTCCGGTGTGTCCTCGGGCAGTTGGACGGTGACCGTGCCGGTCACATGGCGGCCGAGCCCATTGGCCCCCACCACGCGCACCTCCACCTGCCGGTCCTCCACGGAGGTGACGGTGCCGGTCAGCACCATCTCGTCTCCCGGGTGGTTCGGCGCCCCCAGCCGGATGGCGACGCGGCGCAGGCGGGCCCGGGGGCCGAAGTGGTCGGTGAGGTAGCGGCCGACCAGGCCGTTGGTGGTGAGGATGTTCATGAAGATGTCCGGGGATCCCTTGGCCCGGGCGGCCTCGGCGTCGTGGTGCACGTCCTGGTAGTCCCGGGAGGCGATCGCCCCGGAGACGATGAGCGTGCGCGTGATCGGGATACGCAGCGGCGGCAGTTCGTCTCCCACCCGGGTCATGCGCCCACCTCCGCCGTCCGCTCCTCCTGGGCGAGGAACTGGCCGAGTTCGGCGAGGAGTTCGGGTGCCGATCCCAGATATGCGTCGAGCTGGCGGCCCCACAGGAAGTGCCGGTGCACGGGGTGCTCGACGTCCGCCCCGATGCCGCCGTGCAGATGCTGGCCGGCGTGGACGGCACGGGTGCCCGCCTCGGAGGCCCACCAGGCGGCGGTCAGCGCGTGCGACTCGGCGGGCAGCCCCTCGTCGTAGCGCCAGGCGGCCTCGTAGGTGGTGACCCTGATCGCCTCGATGTCCATGTGGGCATCGGCGGCGCGCAGTTGTACGGCCTGGAGCGTGGCGAGTGGCCGGCCGAACTGTTCGCGAGCGGCGGTGTGTTCGACGGCTCTGGCCAGCGAGCCCGCGCACACCCCAGCCTGGAGCCCGGCGAACGCGGTCCGGGCCCGCCCCAGCACATCCGCGTACGTGACCTCCCCGCCCAGGGGTTCGGCGCGGGTCGCGTCGAGCGTCAGTCGGCCGGCCGCCCAGGGAGCCGTCGTCTCGACCGGTTCGACGCCCGCGTCCTCGACGCGCACGAGCCAGCAGCGCCGGTCGGCGGTGGGCACCAGCACGTAGGCCGCCTCCCGCAGCCACGGCACGAGGGGGACGGTCCCGGTCAGCCGGCCGCGCCCGTCCGCGGTGACGCCGCCGCGCTGCGGGAACGCGCCGGTGGCCACGGCCGAGCCGTCGGACAGTCCTGGCAGCAGCCGCTCCCGCTGCTCCGAGCTGCCATGCGCGGCAATGGGCCCGATGCCGTACGCGTAAGTGGCCGCTAGGGGGATCCCGGCGGTCCGGCGCCCGGCCTCCTCCAGTACGAGCACGGTGGCCAACAGCCCGGTCTCGGCCATGCCTCCCAGCACCCCGGCCGCGGCCAGGGCCTTCCACAGCTCGGGGCCCTCCAGGTCGTCCAGGATCTCGACGGCCAGTTCGCGGAGCGTCCGCTGCTCCTCGGTGGGGGTGAAGTCCATGTCAGCCCTCGCTCCCGCGGAAGACGGGCAGGGTCAGTTCCTCGTCCACGGCGAGGAACTCCAGCTCCACCGGCATCCCGATGCGCACCTTGTCGTGCGGCACCCCGGTGATGTTGCTGATCATCCGCACCCCCTCCGCCAGCTCCACCAGCCCGACCGCGTACGGCGGTTGGAAGGCGGGGAAGGGCGGGTGGTGCATCACGACATAGGAGTAGACGGTCCCGGCACCGGATGCATGGACCGTCTCCCAATCCGCCGATCCGCAGCTGTTGCAGCCGGGGAGCCAGGGGAAGCGGAGTGTGCCGCAGCCCGTGCAGCGCTGGATGAGGAGTTCCTGGCGCGCCACCCCGTCCCAGAACCCGGCGTTGTCGCGGTTGACCACCGGCCTCGGCCGCTTGACCCGGTCGGCCGGCGGCCGATCGCGCGCCGGACTCGGCTTCGCCGGCGCGTACTTGAGGATGCGGAAGCGGTGGGTGCCCGCGAGCTCTCCGTCGGCGCGGACGTCCATCCGCGTGGTGACGAAGTGCCCCGTCCCCAGCTTCGTGGTCTTCCGGGGGGACACGGACTCGATCACCGCGTCGAAGGTGATCTGGTCGCCCGGGCGCAGCGGACGCGGATACTCCTGCTCGCTGTCGGTCGCCACCACCGAGGTGAACCCGGCCCCGTCCAGCAGCGCCGTCAGTTCGTCGTACGCCCGCGACCGGACCACGTGCCCGGACAGCCCGCCCATGGTCCAGGCCTGCAGCATCGTCGGTGGCGCGACGGCCGGATACGCGGGGTTGGTGTCGCCCATGGCCTCGCACCAGTGCCTGATCATGGGCTCGTTGACCGGATCCTTGCCCTCGCCACCGCTCGCGGCGGGCTGTCCCTCGTACGCCTTGAGCCGTTCGTAGAGGACGTCTCCGTCCTGCGCCGCCACGCCCGTCCCTTTCCTCTTCCTCGTCTCCGCTTCCGCCCTCACCTCCGCCGCCTCCTCATACCGAGCCGCATCGTCGCGACGATCTCCCGCTGCACCTCGCTCACCCCGCCCCCGAACGTGTTGATCTGCGCCGCGCGGTTCATCCGCTCCAACTCGCCGTCCCCCACCGCATTCACCATTCCCACCGCCCCGAACTCCCCCGGGGAACCGGCCCGGATCAGCGCCCGGTCTCCCACGATTTCCTGACACATTCGATACACCGCTACGGCGCTTTCGGTTCCATGGAATTTGACGCCGCTTGCGTCGCCGGGGCCGAGTGTGCCCGCGCCGACGTCCCCCACCAGCCGCCAGTTGAGCAGTCGCGTGGCGGCCAGCCGGGCGTGCACCTCCGCGAGCCTGAGCCGCACCCACGGCCGGTCGGCGGGGCGTTCGCCGGTCGCCGGGTCGGGGGTTTTCGCGTGCGCGAGGGTCGCCGCGTAGAAGTCCTCGGCCTGCATGCCGATCGCCGCGAGGGCCACCCGCTCGTGGTTGAGCTGGTTGGTGATGAGGTCCCAGCCGGCGTTCTCCGCGCCGACCAGGTTTCCGGCCGGGACGCGTATGCCGTCGTAGTACGTCGCCGTGGTGGTCAGGCCGCCGACCGTCTCGATCGGCGTCCACGAGAAGCCGGGGGCGTCGGTCGGCACGAGGAGGATCGAGAGGCCTCGGTGCTTGGCCGCGTCGGGGTCGGTGCGGCAGGCGAGCCAGATCCAGTCGGCGTTCTGGGCGTTGCTGGTGAAGGACTTCGCGCCGTCGACGACCCAGTCGTCACCGTCGCGCACGGCGCGGGTGCGCAGCGAGGCCAGGTCGGTGCCCGCCTCGGGCTCGGTGTAGCCGATGGCGAAGACGAGTTCGCCGGCGAGGATGCGGGGGAGGAAGAAGTCCTTCTGCTCCCGTGTGCCGTACTTCATCAGGGTCGGGCCCACGGTGTTGAGGGTGACCATCGACACCGGGGCGCCGGCCCGGTAGGCCTCGTCGAAGAAGACGAACTGCTCGTCGGGACCGCGGCCCTGGCCGCCGTACTCGGTCGGCCAGCCGAGTCCGAGCAGCCCGTCGGCCCCGATCCGCCGCAGCAGGCCGCGCTGCGCGGCGGGGTCCGCTAGAAGGGCGGCGCGGACGTCGGGGGGTATGAGGGTGCGGAAGTACGCGCGGAGTTCCCCGCGCAGCCGCTGCTGGCGCGCGGTGGGGGCGAGGTGCACGGCGGCGGCCTCCCCTTCGGCGGGATGGGCGGGATGGCGGACTCCAGATTTCTGACTATCCGTCAGAAATACGAGAGCCGTCAAGGTCGCGTACGCCGCGGACCGGCCCCTCTCCACCCTCCCGAAAGTTATCCACACCCCTTTCCCGCGCCGGACGCGCGAGCGAAAATACGGAACGCCGGGCCCGCGCGGTGCCGCGGCGAGTACGGCGCAGCGAGTGGCGGGCGTCGCGGCAGGTCGTCGCCAACCCGGGCTCGGTGGGCCCGCATCGCTTCTGCCGGAACATGGAGGGGCAGACGTAAGGGGCCCCGCTCACGCAACCCGGCAGGATTGCCCAGCGAGGCCCCTGCCCGACTGCTCAGGAATTGGCCCGTTGCTCAGGAATTGGCCGCGGCACTCGTGGACAGCACCAGACCGTTGCCGTCCGGGTCCTTGAACGTGGCCTGACGGGCCCAGGGATAGTCGGCCGGCCCCTCGACCTCGACACCGGCCTCCCGCAAGGACGCGCAGGCGGCGTCTACGTCCGCGGTCTCCAGGACAATGCCCTGCGCATGACCGGGAGTGAAGGCGCCCATGGCCGAAGTCGCGAGAGTGAAGCTGGTCTGCGCTCCCTTCGGGGCCACCTGGAGCCAGCGCATCGGGCCCATCTCCTGGTCCATGAGTACCTCGAAGCCGAGCAGATCAACGTAGAAGGCCTTCGCCCGGTCCTGGTCAACGACCGGAAGCGTCACGATTTTGGCATGAGTGATGTTCATGGAAAGCATCCTAAAACGCCAACGCCTTCCGGTTCCTCCGAAAATGTCTCGGAGGAGCACGCCCGCCCCCCTCTTGTCCGCCTTGACCGCTTCCCGATCTATGTCCGTTCTGGGGTGAGCCTGGCCGAGACCGCCCGGCGCGCGGGGCAGAGCGTCGCCGTGCTCTAGCGCTACTACGCCAAGGTGCTGGACAGTGCGGAGGCGAGGATGAACGCGCTGATCGAGCAGGGGTTGGCGGAGCAGGAAGGCGGGTCCGAAGAGCCGTGGATTCTGGCCGCAGGTTGGCCGTACGCACTGGTCAGAGCTGGGATACCGGCGGACCAGGGTGAGACAGAGTGCATGCAGAAGGGGTGCCCCTCAGTGAGGGGCACCCCTTCTGACCAGCTAGTTCGCTGACCTCGGCGGAGGGTGTGGGATTTGAACCCACGGTGACGTCGCCGCCACGACGGTTTTCAAGACCGTTCCCTTAGGCCGCTCGGGCAACCCTCCCCGCGCCCCCAGAGGTGGCGCAGGGATCAGCCTAGCGGAGGGGTCAGCTGTCGCCCGTGCGGGAGCCGAGGGTGACGTCGACTGTGGAGATCCTGCCGCCGCGCTTGTAGGTGAGCTGAACCTTGTCGCCCGGCTTGTGGGTCCAGATCGTGCTGATCAGGGTCGGGCCGCTGTCGATCACCGTGTTGTCCAGCCTGGTGATGACGTCGCCGGGCTTGAGGCCCGCCTTGTCGGCGGGGCCGGCCGAAGTGATCGCGTCGGATCCGCCGTTGCCGGCCTCCGAGATCCGCGCGCCGTCGGCCTGTTCGCGCATGTCCACCTGGACGCCGATCACCGGGTAGACCGGCTTGCCGGTCTTGATCAGCGTCTCGGCGACCCGCTTGGCCTGGTTGATCGGGATGGCGAAGCCGAGGCCGATGCTGCCGGACTGCTGCGCCTCGCCGCCGAGGCCGTTCCCGGCGGACTGGATGGCCGAGTTGATGCCGATCACCGCGCCCTGGCCGTTGAGCAGCGGACCGCCGGAGTTGCCCGGGTTGATCGAGGCGTCCGTCTGGAGCGCGCTCATGTACGAGGCGTTGCTGCTGCCGCCGTCGCTGGAGGCGACCGGGCGGTTCTTGGCGCTGATGATGCCGGTGGTGACGGTGCCGGCCAGCCCGAAGGGGGCGCCGATCGCGATCGTCGCGTCGCCGACGGCCACGTTCTTGTCGGAGTCACCCAGCGGCAGCGGCTTCAGCTTGGCGCCCGAAGCGTTCTTGAGCCGCAGCACGGCGACGTCGTAGCCCTGGGCCCGGCCGATCACCTCGGCCTGGTACTTCTTCCCGTCCGAGAAGGTCGCCGTCAGCTTGCCGCCGTCGGCCGCCGAGGCCACCACGTGGTTGTTGGTGAGGATGTGGCCCTGCTTGTCGTAGACGAAGCCGGTGCCCGTACCACCCTCGCCCTGGGAACCCTGGGCCTCCAGGGTCACCACACTGGGCAGGGCGCGCTGCGCTATGCCCGATACGGACTTGGGCGAGCGGTTGAGCACCTGCGGGTCGCCGGAGGACGAGACGGTGGTCGAGCTGGAGTCGTCGCGGTCGGCAGCGAGGTAGCCGATGCCACCGCCGACCCCGCCCGCCACCAGCGCGGCGGCGAGCACGCCCGCCACGATCGGGCCGGTCCGCTTGCGGGGGCCGCCGGGGGGAGGCACGGGCGCGCCCCAGGCGCCGCCGGG
>NZ_LIQY01000700.1 GCF_001418495.1 Streptomyces pathocidini
CCGCTGCCGGACGCGGACGAGGTGGCCGGGCGACTGGACGGCCTGGCCCGGCTGCTCTTGGCGGGGACGGAAGCGCCGGCGCTGGTGACGGCGGCCGTGGTCCACGGCGAGCTGCTGGCGCTGCGGCCCTTCGGCTCCTGCAACGGCCTGGTGGCGCGGGCGGCGGAGCGCATCGTTCTGGTCGGCAGCGGGCTCGACCCGAAGTCCATCTGCCCGGCGGAGGTCGGTCACGCGGAGCTGGGGCGCGAGGCTTACGCGCGGGCCCTCGACGGCTACGCGTCCGGTACGCCGGAGGGCGTGGCCTCCTGGATCGCGCACTGCGGGCGCGCGGTGGAGCTGGGCGCACGGGAGAGCGCGGCGGTCTGCGAGGCGCTGCAACGCGGCGCGGCCTGATCGGGGTCCGCTTTCGCACCCCCTGCTTCCCTGAACATGGTTGCGGCGGTACCGAGTTGGTACCGCCGCTGGCATGTCCGTCCGGTTACCAGTGCGTGCTCGATATGTGCCCATCAGGCGGGGACTTTGCCCGTCACCTGGTGCGGCTGGCCCGTATTCGACGGGTCGGCGTCGCGTGGGTGCCTGACTTCCATGCTCGGTCCGTGGGGCCTTGGTGCGTTCTGCGGGAAGATCCTCCCGGATATCCCTGGTCTCGCGGGCCGTTACGTTCTTTGTACTCCAGCGGCCGGGCAACCGGAAGCCCTGGCTACAGATCTTTACTTTTGGCTTCAAACGCGGGCATACGGGGTGCGCTTCCGGTTCGCGTACCAGACCAGCCCGGCCGTGGCCATCGCCGCGCCCATCGCGGCAGCCGCGGCGAGCACCGGGCGGGGCGGCAGCGACAGTGAGGGGACGCGCTGCTTGAGCCGGACCGGGCGGTCGAAGGTGAGCACCGGCCAGCCGCGGGCCGCCGCCTCCCGGCGCAGCCCCCGGTCCGGGTTGACGGCGCAGGGGTTGCCGACCGCCTCGAGCATCGGGACGTCGGTCACGGAGTCGCTGTACGCGTAGCAGCGCTCCAGGTCGTATCCCTCGCTTCGGGCCAGCTCGGCGATTGCCTCGGCCTTGGTGGGCCCGTAGCAGTAGTACGCGATCTCGCCGGTGTAGCGGCCGCCCTCGACGACCATCCGGGTCGCCACCGACCGGTCGGCGCCCAGCAGTTCACCGATCGGCTCGACCACCTCCGCCCCCGAGGTGCTGACGATCACCACATCCCGGCCGACGGCGTGGTGCTCCTCGATGAGCGAGGCCGCCTCGTCGTAGATGATCGGGTCGATGAGGTCGTGCAGGGTCTCGGCGACGATCTCCCGCACCTGCCGCACGTCCCAGCCGCGGCACAGGTCCGACAGGTACCTGCGCATGCGCTCGGTCTGGTCGTGGTCGGCGCCGCCCACGAGATAGACGAACTGGGCATAGGCACTGCGCAGCACGCCCCTGCGGTTGATCAGGCCGCCTTGATAGAAGGACTTGCTGAAGGTCAGCGTGCTCGACTTCGCAATCACGGTCTTGTCGAGATCGAAGAAGGCGGCAGTGCGCGGCAAGGAGTGCTTTTCCACGGAGGCGAGCATAGGCGCCCACCATTCGGCGTAAGCTGGGCGCGTGGGTTTGCTTGAGAAGGCTCTCGGGTACACCATGGAAGTCACGGATCGTTCGCGACCGTGCTAACCCGGCCCGACTCCTCCCCCCCCGAGTCGGCCGTGGGGACGACCCCCGCT
>NZ_LIQY01000701.1 GCF_001418495.1 Streptomyces pathocidini
CCCAGCACCCGCTCGGCCTCCGCGGGCGTCACGACGCCGTCGCCGTCCGAGTCCGCGATCCGGATCACCGCGTCCAGGAACGGTCGGGCGATCTCGGCGAATCTCGGCGAGTTGTCCCGCAGCCGCTTGACCGCGTTGTGGACGAACTCCTCGCGTGACACGTGTTGGTCGCCGTCCCGGTCCGCGATGGCGGCCATGCCCTGCCAGAACGCCTCCGCGCCCTCGTAGAGCTCCTGTCCCTTCAGGGAGCGGGCGGTGACGCCGAACTCCGCCAGCACTGCGGCAGCGGCGGCGCTGAAGTCCTCGCGGGAGATGTAGCCGTTGCCGTCCTGGTCGAAGCTGGCGAACCGGCGGGCGATCTTGGCGTCGTACTCGGAGGGGTCCACGGTCGTAGGCCTCGCGTTCATGTCGGGTGCACTGGGCGCTAGGGCTCAGATGGTACGTACGTCCTGCGTGGCGGCGAAGTTCAAGAACGACTTCCAGGCCATGGCGGAAAAGTGCAGGCGCGGGCCGTCCGCGTTCTTGGAGTCGCGAACGGCGACGGCGGGGGTCGAGCCGGTCAACTGGGCGCACTCGATGCAGTCGCCGCCTTGGCTGCTGCTGTATGACGACTTCTGCCAAGTGGCGCCCCCCGGAGGGGAACATTCGATGCAGTCCCCGCCCTGGGGGCTGCTGTAGGTGGATTTGCGCCACGCGGCGCCTGCGAGTGGTGCGCACTCGATGCACTCGCCGCCCTGGGCGCTGCTGTAGCTCGACTTGCGCCAGATCGTGCTCATAGCTCCTCCAGGAGTGAGGCGATTAGCTCCGCCGAGTCCTCCGGCGAGAGCGCGGCGGCACGCAAAAGATCGTATCGGAACGCTGCCTGTTCGAACTCGTCCGGATGGGCCATGACCTGAGCGGTCCCGACCCCTTCGCTATAGACGAAGTCCGCGCCCTCGTCCATGAAGAGCAAGCTGAACGAGCCGTCGAGTGAGGTCGGGACTCCCGCGCTGAATGGCAGGATCTGGATGACCATGTTGCGGTCGTAGCGGTAGTCCAACAGGCGTTGGAGTTGCCCCCGCATCACCTCCGGGGTCGCGGAGTGGCGGCGCAGCACGGCTTCGTCGAGGACTACCCAGATCTCAGGAGCGGTCGGCCGTGTGAGGATGCGCTGGCGCTTCATCCGCGCGGCTACCGCATCGTCCAGGTCCTTATGGCGGCCGGGCTGCAACGCCGCTCGGGCGAAGTCCTCGGTCTGCAACAGGCCGTACATCACCTGCGCCTGATAAGTGCGGATCCGCGTTGCCGCCGCTTCGAACTCCGGGTACTCCCGGAACCAACTCGGCAGCGCGCACCGCGCGACCAACTCCCACAGCCGTCCGAACGACCCATCCGTACCAAACAACTTGTCGCACGCTTCCGCGAACGTCTGCGTGGGGAATCGCTTCGCGGTTTCGATGTAGCCGACGAGGGCGCCGGAGCAGTAGACCGCCTTGCCGACGTCCCGCTGGGACATGTCCGCGTTCTCTCGGTGGCGCCGGAGATCCGCGCCGAAGAACGCCAGCGGCGATCGCGACGGGTCGAGGTCGTTCGGATTCGGCATGGCGGCTACCCCCTGGTTCGACGGTGTGCGCTGTTTGCAGTCAACCTGTAGCCGAGAGTAGTTGCCGCCACTGACAGTGGAGAGGTGAACCACGAAAACGAACGCGGCCTCCACGTAAGCCGGTTGCCGCTCCCCCACACCCCGCTCGCCACCCCGCAGGCCCGTCGGCACGTACAGGACGTGCTCCGCACTTGGGGCCTGGGCGGCGGTGAACTCGCCGACTCCGTCGAGCTGGTGACGAGCGAGCTGGTCACCAACGC
>NZ_LIQY01000702.1 GCF_001418495.1 Streptomyces pathocidini
AGGCGACGCGCACAGCGCCCGCTGGGCGCCGGTGGGGGAGCTGCTCGGCCAGGAAGGAGGTTTCGGCCGGGGCGGAGAGCAACATGCCCCGCTCGCCTTCGACCACGCCCGGATCCTCTCGGACGGCGTCGAGCGCGCCCGCTCCAAAATCGAGTACTCCTCGCTGGCCACGGCCTTCTGCCCGCAGGAGTTCACCGTCGGCGAGCTGCGCCGGGTCTACGAGGCCGTCTGGGGAGTCGTCCTGGATCCGCGGAACTTCCACCGCAAGGTCACCGGCACGCCCGGGTTCCTGGTGCCGACCGGAGGCACGACGACCCGTCAGGGCGGCCGCCCCGCCCAGCTGTTCCGCGCGGGCGGCGCGACCCTCCTCAACCCACCCATGCTCCGTCCCGAAGTCTGAGGGACCTCCGGGGAGGGCGGGCGACGGCACTCGGTCGGCGGCCGCGCGCCGCGCGCTGCCCCAGAAAATAGGACATACCGCGCTATCTTTCTCCGGTGCCTCTGGTCCCCGGGGCATGCCCGCAGCCGCCGGGCGATGTGCCGTCCCCGCGAGAGAAGCGATGATCCAGGCCATCGGACTGACCAGCGCCCCACGGCGCAGTGCGCCTCCCGCCGTGGACGACCTGACCTTCGACGCCCGCGCCGGCCACGTCACCGCCCTGCTCGGGACGCCCGGTGCAGGAAAGACGACGGCCCTGCGTCTCATGCTCCACCTCCAACCCGGCCGGGGCACCGCGCTGTTCCGGGGCCGGCCGCTGGACCACATCCCGCACCCGGCCCGGGAGGTCGGCGTGCTGCTCGGCGACGTCCCGGGCCACCCGGGCCGCACCGTGGGTGGCCACGTGCGGATGCTCGCCGCGGCGGCCGGGGTTCCCGCGGAACGGGCCGACGAGGTGCTGGACCGGGTCGGGCTGAGTGGCATCGCGTACCAGCGGCTCGGGGCGCTCTCCCTCGGCATGGACCGCAGACTCGGCCTGGCCGCGGCCCTGATCGGCGATCCGCACACCCTCGTCCTGGACGAGCCCACG
>NZ_LIQY01000703.1 GCF_001418495.1 Streptomyces pathocidini
CGCTGGGGGCGGGCGGTCGGGCCGCGGGCGGGACGGCGGGTCCGCCGACCACCGAAAGGTCACCGGACAGGCACCACCTGACAGGCGCCACCGGTCAGGCGTCAGCAGACGGTCGCAGCGGATGGGCGTCAGCGGATGGGCAGGCCCGCCAGGGTGCGGGCGATGACCAGGCGCTGGATCTCGCTCGTGCCCTCGAAGATGGTGTAGATCGCGGCGTCCCGGTGCATGCGCTCGACCGGGTACTCGCGGGTGAAGCCGTTGCCGCCGAAGATCTGGATGGCCTGGGCCGTGACCTTCTTGGCGACCTCGCTGGCGAAGAGCTTGGACATCGAGCCCTCGGCGGAGGTGAAGGGCTTGCCCGTGGTGCCCATCCAGGAGGCGCGCCACACCAGCAGCCGGGCGGCGTCGATCTGGGTGCGCATGTCGGCCAGCTGGAAGGCGACGCCCTGGTTGTCGATGATCGGGCGGCCGAACTGGGTGCGGGTCTTGGCGTATTCGAGGGCCTCTTCGTACGCGGCGCGGGCGGTGCCGATGGCCATGGCGCCGACCGCGGGCCGGGAGGCCTCGAAGGTGGCCATCGCCGCGTTCTTGAGGCGCTCGCCGCCCGACTTGGCGCGCTCGCGGGCGCGCGCCAGGCGCTCGTCGAGTTTCTCCTTGCCGCCGAGCAGGCAGCTGCCCGGGACGCGGCAGTCCTCCAGGACGACCTCGGCGGTGTGCGAGGCGCGGATGCCGTGCTTCTTGAACTTCTGCCCCTGGGACAGGCCCGGGGTGCCCGGCGGGACGATGAAGGAGGCGTGGCCCTTGGAGCCCAGCTCGGGGTCGACGACCGCGACGACCACGTGGACGTTCGCGATGCCGCCGTTGGTCGCCCAGGTCTTGGTGCCGTCGAGGACCCACTCGTCCTTGGCCTCGTCGTAGACGGCGCGGGTGCGCATCGCGCCGACGTCGGAGCCGGCGTCCGGCTCGGAGGAGCAGAAGGCGGCGACCTTGACGTCGTCCGGGGTGCCGTACATCTGCGGGATCCAGGTGCCGATCTGCTCCTCGGTGCCGTTGGCGATGACGCCCACGGCGGCCAGGCCGGTGCCGACGATGGACAGGGCGATGCCCGCGTCGCCCCAGAACAGCTCCTCCATGGTGAGCGGGATGCCGAGGCCCGTCGGGTCGAAGAACTGCTGGGCGTAGAAGTCGAGGGAGTACAGGCCGATCTTGGCGGCCTCCTGGATCACGGGCCACGGCGTCTCTTCGCGTTCGTCCCACTCGGCGGCGGCCGGCCGTATAACGTCCGCGGCGAAGCCGTGGATCCACTCCCGCACAGCCTTCTGGTCGTCGTTGAGATCGAGCGTGAACTCGGCCATGTCCCCTCCACCTGCTTGTTACTTGCGGTAACAACAGTCTGTTACCGGCTGGTAGAGGCTGTCAACTCCCGGCTCCCCTCCGGAACCCCGCAGGTGGTCAGGTGTTACGTTGCGCTGGCACCAAGGCAAGCCAATGGGCGGGGAGACACCTCATGGAGACCAGTCAGCGGGACGATCAGCAGCGGGCCGCGGAGCGCCGGCGCAAGGAACTGCTGGAGGCCGCGGACCGGGT
>NZ_LIQY01000704.1 GCF_001418495.1 Streptomyces pathocidini
GTAGCGGATGCCCCGCAGTTGGCGGCCCGGCGCCTCGACCCCCAGGGCGCGCAGCGCGGCCACCCCGCTCGGCATGACGCCCTCCCCGCAGGCCTTGTCGACCGGCCCGGTGCGCGGCTCGACGACCACCGCCCGCAGGCCGGCGCGGGCCGCGTGGATCCCCGCGGCCAGCCCCGCCGGCCCGCCGCCCGCCACCAGCACGTCGATCACGCCCGCGCGCCCCCGGCGCCCGGCGCGCCCTTGCCACCCGGCACACCCCTCGTACCCGGCGCCCCGCCCGTCTTCAGCGCCGCCTCCTCCACGCGGATACGAGTCGTCAGCAGCACCGTGTTGCACAGCGTGAAGGCAACGGCCGTGACCCAGGCGCCGTGCACGAGCGGCAGCGCGGTCCCCTCCGCCGCCACGGCCACGTAGTTGGGATGGCGCAGCCACCGGTACGGGCCACCGGACGCCAGCGGCAGGTCCGGCACCACGATGACCCGGGTGTTCCACTGCCGCCCCAGCGTGTGCACACACCACCAGCGCAGGGCCTGCGCCGCGGCCACGACGGCCAGCATCGTCCAGCCGACCGCGGGCACGAACGGGCGGTCCGCCAGCCACACTTCGGCCAGGCAGCCGGCGAGCAGGCCGGTGTGCAGGGCCACCATGACCGGGTAGTGGCCCCGCCCGGACTCGGTTCCGCCGCGCGCCAGGCTCCAGCGGGTGTTGCGGCGCGCGACGACCAGCTCGGCGGCGCGCTCTGCGGCTACGGCCAGCACGAGCACCGTGTACCAGACCACCAGGTCCTCCTCATCTCCTGTGAGATCTCCGTGAGTTCTCCTGCGAGTTCCCCCTGAAGGGCGCCGAAGCCGCTCGGCACGATCGCGACCGGCTCACACCGACTGACCGAAGCACCGGCTCACCAGCGCAGCAGCACCAGCTCGCAGCAGAGGCCGGGGCCGATGGCGAGCAGCAGGCCGGGCGTACCGGGCTCGGGCCGCTGCTCCGCGAGGGTGTCCCGCAGCACGTGCAGCACTGAGGCGGAGGAGAGGTTCCCGACCTCCGCCAGCGAGCGCCACGTCAGGTCGAGCGCCCCGTCCGGCAGGTCCAGCGCCTCGGCCACCGCCTCCAGCACCCTCGGCCCGCCCGGATGGCACACCCAGGCGGTGATGTCGTGCCGCTTGAGGTCGTGATCGCCGAGGAAGCGGTCGACGTCGTCGGCGAGGTGCTCGCGTACGAGCTCGGGCACGACCGGGTCGAGCACGATCCGGAAGCCGCTGTCGGTCACGTCCCACCCCAACGCCCGCTCCGTACCGGGGTACAGGCGGCTGCGGGCGGCCACGATCGTGGGCCCGGGCGGGACCGGCCGCCGCTCGCTGCCGCAGCAGACGGCGGCGGCCGCCCCGTCGCCGAAGAGGCCGGAGGCGATCAGGTTGGCGGGGGAGGGGTCGGCGCGCTGGAAGGTCAGCGAGCACAGTTCGACGGACAGCAGCACGGCCACGTGGTCCGGCCAGCCGCGCAGGTAGTCGTGGAGCCGGCCGAGGCCGGCCGCTCCCGCCACGCAGCCGAGCCCGAAGACCGGCACCCGCTTCACGTCGGGCCGCAGGCCGAGGCGACCGGCCAGCAGGGCGTCGACCGAGGGCGCCGCGATGCCGGTCACGGAGGTGCACAGCAGCAGGTCGACCTGGCCCGGGGCGATCCCGGCGGCGCGCAGCGCGCCCTCGACCGCCTCGGCTCCGAGCTCCGACGCGCCCGTGACGAACGCGTCGTTGGCCTTGCCGAAGCCGTCGAGCTCCGCGTACGCGGAGAGCGGCAGGACCGTGTGGCGGGTGCGCACCCGCCACACGG
>NZ_LIQY01000705.1 GCF_001418495.1 Streptomyces pathocidini
CACCCGGTAGGTGTGCTCGGTCATGGCGGCCTCCCTGACGTCCCTGGTGAGCGCTCTGCGCGGGGACGGACGGTCCCGTTCGTTCTCTCGATCCACTCTCCTGCAGAGCCCAGCATTCAGCCACCGCACACCCGCCCTCCCCGAAACGGCTACGTCGAGGCCAGCCGGCGGGGCGGGGGCGAGCGGCGGTGAAGTCGTCATGTGTCCTTCTTGGCCCCGCCGGCTGGCCTCGACGTAGCCGTTTCGGGGAGGGCGGGTGTGCGGTGGCTGAATGCTGGGCTCTGCAGGAGAGTGGATCGAGAGAACGAACGGGACCGTCCGTCCCCGCGCAGAGCGCTCACCAGGGACGTCAGGGAGGCCGCCATGACCGAGCACACCTACCGGGTGACCGAGATCGTCGGTTCGTCGCACGAGGGGGTGGACGCCGCGATCCGCAACGGCCTGGACCGCGCGACGCGGACCCTGCGCCATCTCGACTGGTTCGAGGTCACGCAGGTGCGGGGCAGCTTCGCGGACGACGGACAGGTCGAGCACTTCCAGGTCGGCCTGAAGGTCGGCTTCCGGCTGGAGGACGCGGAGGGCTGACCCGCCCTCCACCGGGGGTGGCACACCCTCCACCGGAGCTCACCCGTACGGCCCCGCGAGCCGGGCTCGGCCCATCGGCCTTCGGGCCCCCGGCGGTTGCCGGGTGCGTCCGATCGGGCTGTTCCTTCCCTCGGGCAGCCGACAGTTGCGGGCATATAAAGAGGAAAGCGGGCAAGCTGGCAAAAGGGCGGCGCGTACGCCCTTTCCCTTCGCCACGCCCCCCAGGGGAGGACTCCCGTGCCCGTAAGCCTTGAGCAGTTGCGCCGTTGCTCGGTCGCCGTGGATCTGGGCGCCTGCAGGACCAGGGTGTATCTCAAGGGCACCGGTCTGATCGTCGACGAGCCCAGCGTCGCCGCGGTGAACACGCGCACCGGGGCGCTGCTCGCGGTGGGCGAACTGGCCGAGCGGATGACGGGCCGCACCCCCGAGCACATCCGGGTGGTCCGGCCGGTCTCGGGCGGCACCGTCGTCGACATCGACATGGCGCAGCGGATGCTCCGCCAGCTCATCGGCAACAAGCTCCGCAAGGCGTGGCGGCGCCGGCCCACGCTGCGGATCGCCGCCTGCACCCCGCACGACAGCGAGCCGCTGACCCAGCGCGCCGCGGTGGAGACGCTGAGCGCGCTGGGCGCCCGGCGGGTCGAGCTGGCGGACACGCTGATCTGTGCGGCGGTCGGCTGCGGGCTGCCGGTGGAGCACCCGGAGGCGACGATGATGGTGGTGTGCGGGGCGGCCACCACGCAGGTCGCGGTGCTCTCGCTGGGGTCGATCGTGGCGGCGGAGACGATCCAGGTCGGTGGCAACTCCATCGACCACGCGGTGGTCGAACACCTCCGCACCGAGCACGAGTTGATGCTGCCGAACCCGGCCGTCCGGCCGCTGCACCTGGTGCTGCACGCGGCGGACGACTCGACCGAGCGCGCCGAGGTGCACGGCAGGGATGTCACGACCGGTCTCGCCCGGTCGGTGGTCGTGGAGACCGCGGGCGTGCGGCGGGCGATCAGCACCCCGCTGACCGGGGTGCTCGACGGCATCCGCGGGGTGCTGCGACGCTGCCCGCCGGACCTGGTGGCCGATCTGTCGGACCGGGGCATCATGCTGGCCGGCGGCAGCGCACTGCTGCCGGGACTCGACACGATGCTCAGCCAGGCGACGGGCATGCCCGCGCGCACCGCCGAGCGGCCCGACACCGCGGCCGTACGGGGTCTGGGCGCGATGATGGAGGGCAAGGTACAGCCGATGCACCTGGATCCGCTGGCGGGATGAACTCCCCCGCGAATTCAGTTTTCTGACGTTCCATGAGATCAGCTGTGCCGTGAGGTCGGCCTTCCGGCCCGGCGTTACGAGGCGTCCACCAGGGACAGGGCGTGCAGCCGGTCCGGCGGGCCCGGGCGGGCGTAGTACCAGCCCTGGGCGGTGTCGCAGCCCAGCACCCGGAGGTGCTCGGCCTGGGCGCCGGTCTCCACGCCCTCCACGGTGACCGCCAGGTCCAGGGTGTGGGCGAGCGCCACGACCCCCTCCACGATCTTCAGGTCGACCGGGTCGGCCGGGTCCTGCTGCATGCCCCGGGTGAACGAGCGGTCCAGCTTCAGGGCGCTCAGCGGCATCCGGCGCAGGTTGGAGAGGTTGGAGTAGCCGGTGCCGAAGTCGTCCAGGGCGATGTCGACGCCCAGGTCGGCGAGTTGGCGCAGCGGGCGCAGCAGCGTCTCGTCGGCGCCGATCAGCGCGCTCTCGGTCACCTCCAGGCACAGCGCGGTCGGTTCGAGCCCGGCCTCCTTCAGCACCTCGGCCGTGTCGCGTACGAGGTCGGGGTAGCGCAGCTGGAACGGCGAGAGGTTGACGTTGACCCGCAGCGGGCCCTCGCCGTCGGCGAACTGCCAGGCGCGGGCCTGGCGTACGGCCTCTCCCAGCACCCAGCGGCCGAGCGGCACGATGAGGCCGGTGTTCTCGGCGAGCGGTATGAACTGGTCGGGGCCGAGGACCCCGCGCAGCGGGTGGCACCAGCGCACGAGGGCCTCTGCGCCGTGCACCGTGCCGTCGCTGAGCCGTACGAGCGGCTGGTACTCGATGAAGAACTCGCCGCGCTCCAGGGCGGTGGGCAGGCTGTTGGTCAGGCCGTGCCGGGTGATGGCCAGCACGTCGGCCTCGGGGTCGGCGTGCTCGTAGCGGTTGCCGCCCGCCGCCTTGGCGCGGTACATCGTGATGTCCGCGCTGCGCAGCACCTCCGCCGGGCCGAGTTCCCCCACCGGCCCGTCGACGATGCCGATGCTGCCCCGGACGGGCAGGGCGCGGCCGGCGAGCCGGACCGGTTCGGCGAGGCGGGACAGGATCCGGTTCGCGAGGGCGGTCACGTCCGCCTGCGACTCCGGGTCCACGATCAGGGCCACGAACTCGTCGCCGCCGATCCGGGCTATGAGCTGGTCGGGCGAGGTCAGACAGGTCTGCAGCCGGTCGGCCACGGCGACCAGCATCTGGTCGCCCACGGCGTGGCCGAGGCTGTCGTTGACCGCCTTGAAGCCGTCGAGGTCGAGGTAGCACAGGCCGAAGCGGCTCGCGCCGTCGCGCTCGGCGAGGGCGGCTTCGAGACGCTCGAAGAAGAGGGTCCGGTTGGGCAGGCCGGTCAAGGCGTCGTGGGTGGCCTCGTACCGCAACTGCTCGTGCAGCAGCCGCCGTTCGGTGATGTCCTCCAGCAGTGCGAGCATGTACTGGGGCCGGCCGGCCGCGTCCCGGAGCAGGGAGACCGTCAGGTCGGTCCACACGACGGTGCCGTCGGTGCGGTAGTACGGCTTCTCGACGCGGTAGTGGTCACGCTCACCGCGCTCCAGCTCGCCCTGGAGGTCCCATACGCCCGGGGCGTCCTCCGGGTGCGCCCACTCGTGGACCTTCTTGCTGGTGACGTAGTGCTCGCCGCCGCCGAGCATCCGCGCCAGCGCCTCGTTCACCTCGACGACGTTGCCGTCCATGTCGGCGATACCGATGCCGATGGCGGCGCCCTGGAAGACGGCGCGGAACAGCCGCTCGCTGGCGTGCCGCGCCTTCTCCGCCTCGCCCTGGGCGCGCAGCGCGGCGCGCGAGACGGCCTCCTGCTCGGTCAGCGTCCGCTCGCGCAGGGCCTGGGCGAACCCGGCGGCGACCGCGTGCTGGATCCGGGAGCAGCGCGCCCGGCCCTCCTCGGCCGTCAACTCGGCGCCGGGGGCGCAGTAGCGCACCAGGTAGGAGTCGACGACGCCGAGGGAGCGGGGCAGCGCGCCGGGGTCGGTGCAGTGGGCGGCGACCAGCGCGCCGCCGACGGCCAGCGCCGGGGTCGGGTCGAAGGGGCGGGCCCGCAGCGTGTCGCTGAGCGTGCGGGCGGACGGGACCAGGTACTCCTCGAACTCCGCGCACGTCAGGGAAGTGGCGGTGGCCGGATAGATGGCCCGGCCCCAGATCCGCGCGAAGCCGCGTGGTCCTTCCTCCGGCCTGTCGTGCGGGCCGTCTCTCTCCGGGGCCGGGCGCCCGGACGCATCGGGCCCTTTGCTCACGCCTTGCGTCCCACGCCTGCGAAGCCGGTGAAGGCCGCCGGGTCCTCCTGCTCGACCGGCAGGTCCGGGCGCCACTCGGGCATGAACACCACGCCGGGCTCGACCAGTTCGAAGCCGTCGAAGAACCGCTCGACCTGCTCGTGGGAGCGCAGGTTCAGCCGGGAGCTCGCCTGCTGGTAGACGCCCTGGACGCGCCCGCCCTGCTCGGTGGACATGGCGCCGGACTCGGTCGGCGCGTGGGTGAGCACCAGCAGGCTGCCGGGGGCGAGCGCGTCGCGGAGCTCGGCGACGGCGGACCACGGGTCGTCCTCGTCGGGTATGAAGTGCAGTACGGCGACGAGCAGCAGCGCCACGGGCTCGTTCAGGTCGAGCAGCCGGGAGACCTCGGGGCTGGCCAGGATCTCCTTGGGGTCGCGCAGGTCGGCGGACGCGATGGAGGCGTCCTCGTTACCCTCCAGCACGGCCCGGCTGTGCGCGACGGCCACCGGGTCGTTGTCGACGTAGACGAC
>NZ_LIQY01000706.1 GCF_001418495.1 Streptomyces pathocidini
CGCGGCGGCGGGCAGGAGGTCGCCCACTCCAGCGAGCGCCCGTACCCCCAGGGGTCGTCCGTGTCGACCTTCCGGCCGTGCGTGTGCGTCCGCCAGACGTTGTAGAGGAACGGCAGCGTGGACAGCCCGAGCAGGAACGAGCCGATCGTGGAGACGGTGTTGAGGGCCGTGAAGCCGTCGGCCGCCAGGTAGTCCGCGTACCGCCGGGGCATGCCCTCCGCGCCCAGCCAGTGCTGTACGAGGAAGGTGGTCTGGAAGCCGGTGAACAGCGTCCAGAAGTGGAGCCTGCCGAGCCGCTCGTCGAGCATCCGGCCGGTGAACTTCGGCCACCAGAAGTAGAAGCCCGCGAAGGTCGCGAAGACCACCGTGCCGAAGACGGTGTAGTGGAAGTGGCCGACGACGAAGTAGCTGTCCGTCACGTGGAAGTCCAGCGGCGGGGAGGCCAGCAGCACCCCGGTCAACCCGCCGAACAGGAAGGTCACCAGGAAGCCGGTGGCCCACAGCATCGGCGTCTCGAAGGACAGCGAGCCGCGCAGCATCGTGCCCGTCCAGTTGAAGAACTTCACCCCGGTCGGCACCGCGATGAGGAACGACAGCAGCGAGAAGAAGGGCAGCAGCACGGCGCCGGTCGCGAACATGTGGTGCGCCCACACCACCATCGACAGACCGGTGATGGCCATGGTCGCGGCGATCAGCGTCACGTACCCGAAGATCGGCTTCCGGGAGAAGACGGGCAGGATCTCGGTGACGATGCCGAAGAACGGCAGCGCGATGATGTAGACCTCCGGGTGGCCGAAGAACCAGAACAGGTGCTGCCACAGCAGCGCCCCGCCGTTCTCCGGCTGGAACACCAGCGCCCCGAACCGCCGGTCGGCCTCCAGGACCAGCAGTGCGGCCGCCAGCACCGGGAACGCCAGCAGCACCATGATCGAGGTGAAGAGGGTGTTCCAGGTGAAGATCGGCATCCGGAACATCGTCATCCCGGGCGCGCGCATCGCGATGATCGTGGTCAGGAAGTTGACCGAGCCGAGGATGGTGCCGAAGCCCGCGAGCGCCAGCCCCATGATCCACAGGTCGGCGCCGATGCCCGGGGTCCGCTCCCGGCTGTTGAGCGGCGCGTACGCGGTCCAGCCGAAGTCCGGTGCCCCGTCGGGCACGAGGAGCGCGCCCAGCACCATCAGCCCACCGAAGAGGAACAGCCAGTACGAGAGCATGTTCAGCCGCGGGAAGGCCACGTCGGGGGAGCCGATCTGGAGTGGCATGATCTCGTTCGCGAAGCCGGCGAAGGTCGGCGTCGCGAAGAGCAGCAGCATGATCGTGCCGTGCAGGGTGAACGCCTGATTGAACTGCTCGCTGGAGACGATCTGCAGCCCCGGGCGGGCGAGTTCGGCCCGCATGAGCATCGCCATCAGCCCGCCGGCGAGGAAGAAGACGAACGAGGTCGCCAGGTAGAGGTGGCCGATCTTCTTGTGGTCGGTCGTGGTCAGCCAGTCGACCACGACCCGCCCGGGGCGGCGCACGGGTGCGGGGCCGGCGGCACTCGCCTCGGCGGTACGGCTGCTCATCTCGCCCCCTGGCGTATTGCGGTGCAGGCTCTCGGGCTCACGCCCCACCGCACGTTATGCCTCGAATGTCGGTTTGAGTGGGCAGCGCGCCGCTCTGCGGAACCGGGCGGGCCGTGACGGGCGGCTCCCTGCTCTTGTCGGTTTTTTCGTATCTGTCTGCCGCTGCTGCCGCGGGTTTCGAGTGCCGCGTGACGGCTGCCGCGAACCTCCGTACGGTGGCGCGCGCCAATTCGTCCACCCGATCCCGGTGTTCGAAATTCGGCCAAAAAGGCGGGCAGTCCGGTCCGCGGCTCAGGTGGCGTAATTCCGCTCGCTTTTCCGGGGGTTCCGCGGCGCCCAGGAATGCCCGTATGAGTGACGGCCATCGGGGGAAACGGGGTCGCGCCTTGTGACACAAGCGTGACGATCCGCGGACCGCGGGGTTTCCCGGATGTGCCTTCCGCCACACATCCGCGGCGGCCTACCGTGGGTTTCATGAACGAGACTTCGAAACGATCCGAGCCGCCTCAGGACGACCTCGACGCCTATGTGGGACTCGCCGCGCGGGCCGCCGAGGAGCGGGCCCGCGAGCGCGGCTGGAGCACCGTCCGCAGCCTGCCGCCGGGCGCGATCATCACGATGGAATACCTCTCAGGACGCATCAACCTCGCCGTCGAGGACGGCGAGGTTGTGCGCTGCTGGAAGGGGTGAGACCGGCGGTCAGCCGCCGCTCCGGCCCCGCGGAGCCGGGCCCAGCGGCGCGGTGCGCGGCGTGCGGTCGGCGTGGGGGGTGCGGTCGGAGTGCGGGGGGCGGCGGCTGCCCGTCGGGGTGACCGGGGTGCGC
>NZ_LIQY01000707.1 GCF_001418495.1 Streptomyces pathocidini
AACGGAATTGAGACGCCCGGCAGACCGGCAGAGGGGACGCAGGTGGGCACCAACGGCAGGGACGGCACCGGTATCGGCACCACCAACCGAACCACCCGCGCGTACATCGGTTCCTTCACCCACGCCGGCGGCGCGGGCATCACCACCGCGGCCGTCGACCGCACCACCGGCGCCCTGACCGCCGTGCACTCCACGGCCGAGGTGCCCGACCCGTCCTTCCTGGCCCTCGCCCCGGGCGGCGACGTGCTGTACGCGGTGAGCGAGACCGACGACGGGGCCGCGGCGGCGTTCACCCTGGCCGGGGACCGCGACCGGCCGGTCCTGCTCGGCGAGCCCGTCCCCGTACGCGGTGGCGCCCCCACACACCTGGCTCTCGCGGGCGGCCACCTCCTGACCGCCAACTACGGCTCGGGCAGTGTCACCACGATCCCCCTCCGCGAGGACGGATCGCTCGCCCCCGCCGCGAGCCACGTCCTGGCCCACGAGGGCGGCGGCCCGCACCCGGACCGCCAGGAGGCCCCGCACGCCCACGCCGTGCTGCCGGACCCCACCGGCCGCTGGGTCCTCTCCGTGGACCTCGGCACGGACTCCGTACGGATCTGCGCCCTCGACCCGGACGCCCGGACGCTGAACGTCCACCGCGAGGTGCGCCTGCGCCCCGGCGCGGGCCCGCGCCACCTCGCCTTCCACCCCGGCGGTGGGCTCGCGTACGTGGTCAACGAGCTGGACCCGACCGTCACCGCGCTCCGCTGGGACGCCGAGAAGGGCGAGCTGGAGCCGCTCGGCGAGACACCGCTGCTGCCAGTCGGGGCGGACGAAGCCGGTGCCACGTATCCGTCCGAGGTCGTCGTCGCGCCCGACGGCCGCTTCGCGTGGGCGGCCAACCGCGGCCACGACTCGATCGCCGTCCTCGCCCTCGACGAGGCGGGCGGCGCGCCGCGCCCGGTGACCCGCGTCCCCTGCGGCGGCCACTGGCCCCGCGACCTCGCCCTCGACCCGTCGGGGCGCCGGCTCTACGCGGCCAACGAGCGCTCGGGCGACGTCACCTGGTTCGACGTGGACCCCGCTACGGGCATCCCGCACCGGGCGGGCTCGATTCCGGTCACGGCGGCTTCCTGCGTCGTCTTCGGATAGGCGCGGCGCGTATACGGCGGTTTCGGTAGGCCCAGGGCGTATACGGCGGTTCGGGTAGGCCCGGCGCATACACGGCGAGGGCCGGTATCCCGCGTCGCGGGTACCGGCCCTCGTGCCGTATGTGTCATGTACGCGCCTAGCGCACCTGCGACCCCTGCATCTGCGGGTGGGCGATGCCCAGCGCCGTCGCGTACTTGGAGAGCACCAGCCTGCCGATCGCCGGGTACGCGCCCAGCGGCTCGGCCGTGGCGCACGCCGCCTCGTCCGCCGCGGCCTTCACCAGACCCTCGGCGACCTCGGGGCCGACCAGATACGGGGCGACCGCCAGGTTCCCGGAGCCCGAGGTGCGCAGCTGCTCGGCGGTGCGGGCGATGGAGCCCTCCACGTCCAGCGCGGCCGCCAGCACCGGCACGGCGAGCCGGGCGGCGAGCAGCATGCCCGTGATCCCGGCGGCCTGCACCGCCTCCTCGCCGCCGACCGTGGCGAGCACGATGCCGTCGGCCGCCGTGGCCACGGTGAACAGGCGGGCCCGGTCGGCCCGCGCGAGCCCGGCCTCCGAGAGCCGCACGTGCAGCGCCTCGGCGAGCAGCGGGTGCGGGCCGAGGACGTCGGTCAGCTCGGCCGCGGTGCGGCTGTCGTTGAGCGCCTGGCGTATGCGGCGCATCAGGGCGCTGTCGGGCCCCGCGAGCAGGGGGACGACGACGGCGACCGGGCCGTCGGTGTCCGGCACGCTCGGCAGGTCCTCGGGGGCGGTCTCGTCCGGGCGCTGCGCCAGCTGCTCGCGGAGCAGGGCGATGCGCTGCGCCCGTTCGGTGCGCTCGGCCGCGATCTGGGCGAGCACGCTCGCGAGCGCGGGGTACTCGGCGTCGTCACCGTCGACGTATCCGATGCGGGCGTCGAGGCCGGGCAGCTCGGAGCGGGCGATGCTCACGACCTCCTCGGCGATGCTCCGCGTGGCGGCACCGGGGGTGCCGGGCACGGCGAGGACGAGCGCAGGGGCACCCTCGGGAGCCGCCAGTGGCTCCGGTCTGCGGTGCCGCCCTGGCTGGCGGGGACGCGGCATTCGTACGGGCAGGCCGGATGCTGGCCCATTGGGGGTGCTCATGGCGCCGCATGCTAATGCCTCGGAGGGCTCTGGCGTTCGGGGAGGGGCCAGCTGTGGGCGTTACGTCCGCTTTTATCCGGTGGCGAACCCTGGCGCGCCCTGGCGAATTGACGCCATGTGCGGAAACCCGCCCCTCCGGCGTTTGAGGAGCGGGG
>NZ_LIQY01000708.1 GCF_001418495.1 Streptomyces pathocidini
CGCCGGACGGGCTGGATTTTCCGCCCTCAGGCATTGATCGGCTGCAGGTCCGGTGTGTGAGTGCCCGGAGGCAGTCCCGGATCCGGGCGGCGGCCGCGGGCCTCCAAGAACAAGGCCAGGGTCAGGAGAGCCGTGCCCAGGGTCAGGAAGGCCCAGGGGAGGTACGCGGTGAGGAGGAGGACCAACTGGCGCTGGGAGGAGACCAGATCGACCGTGTAGTCGATGTAGTCCTCGCGCATCTTCACATGTCCGGCGAACGCGGTGACTTTCTTCTGGTCGCCCAGGAGCGCCCCGCCGCGCAGCTCCTCCCGGTGGATCTCCTGGCCGTTGACGGGCGCGCCCGTGGTGGGGTCGACCCAGAACATGCGCTTGGTGGTGTACCAGCGCGTGGTGCCGGTCTTGGCGACCGATTCGGGGGTGATCCCTTTGACCGGCATCTTCTTGGGCATCGGGACCCTGGTCCAGGGGATGGTCTGCTCGAAGTAGTAGACCTCCAGGCCGCGGAAGTTGCGGGTGCCCCGGTAGTGGATGGGGGCCGAGGTGCGGGCCTGGGCGTCGAAGTAGGTGTAGTCCCGCTTCTCGGTGAGGAAGGGCCACTTGAACTCGATGCCCTCGCGGCGTACGGGGTCGCCGTCCACCATCTCGCCGTCGGCGTGGACCGGGTCCTGGGTGTGGGCGTCGAAGATGTAGCGCTCGGGAATCTCGGAGACCATCTTGCCGTCGGGTCCCTGCACATAGGAGAGGCCGTCCCACACCACGACGTCCCGGCCCGCGGTGCGTTCGATCTTCTCCGACTCCTCGACGTTGCCCTTGAGGGTCTGGACGATGGTCACCTTGGGGACCTTTTTCGGCCGCATCGTGCCGTAGTCGAGGAGGGTCGCGTTCTTCGCCTCAAGGACCATCTCCTGGTACTGGCTGGGCGGGATCTTGGCCAGCCGCGGGAAGGCGTACCAGCGCAGGAGCGGCGCCAGCGCGGCGAAGAAGACGGCGAAGGCGAGCAGCACCAGGCTGGCCTTGCGGCGCATTCCGCCTCCGGTGCGGCGTCGGGCGGAGAGGGCTGGGGGTTCTGCCGGGGGTCCGGGGGCCGTCCCCCGGGCAGACACGATTCTCCGCACGTGGCCTCCCTGCTACGGGTGCTTGGGGACGGTGGTCAGCAGTGGCTCGGGGGAGGTCTCGCCGCTGGGGGCGCCGACGGCCGTCATGGCGAGGACGAGCGCGAGGGCCGCGGCCAGTCCGATGGCGGCGGCGGTCAGGGCGCGCATGGTCGGCCTCCCGGTGGTGGAGCGACAGCCGCCTGACGGATCGTCAGACTGCCCGGGCTGGGGCACCGTAGCAACGGGGAGCGGAGATGAGAACACGTCGCACCGCCCCTCCGCCGGAAGTCCCATGGGGCGGCGGAGGGGCGGTGCCGGGAGACTGTGCGGTTGTTACGTGGCGGACGGCGAGGGCTGGGGTGCCGGGTCCGTGACGGTCAGCTCGATGGTGAGCGTCCCGCCGCCCGCGGTGGTGAGGCGGAGCAGGAAGGTGCCGGCCTGGCCGTCGGCGTAGATCTTCGGCAGCTTGAGGGTGCCGTCGGCGCCGGTCTCCAGGGTGCCGAGAGTGCGGATCGGGTTGCCCGAGGCGTCCTTGAAGTAGGGGCCCTTGTCATTCTGGGTGGCGTCGTCCGCGGACTTGACCATGGTGGCGGTCACGGCCACGCCCGACGCGGCCTGGCCGCCGTTGGTCGCCTTGATCTCGACCGGCTCGGCGAACTCGCCGCCGGTCTCGGCCTTCAGCGGGGTGTCGCCGGTGCGGGCGATCGCGTCGGCCTGCGGGGCGGGGCGCGGCTTGACGGTGGCGGTGAAGTCCACGGCGGCCAGGGCGCGTCCGACGACGGTGGCCCGGACGGTGAAGTCGCCGGTCTTCTCTCCCGCGGTGAGCTTGGGCGCGGCCGCCGTGCCGTCGCTGCCGGTGGCGACGGTGGCGGTGGTCGCCCCGCCGGGGAAGCGGGCGCCGGTCGTGCCGCTGATCTCGTACCGCACGGCAACCTTGGCGACCGGGGCGCCCGCCTTGTCCTTGACCAGGACGCGGGGCGACTCGGCGAACTCGCCGCCCGCGGTGGCCGTGAACTCCCGGCTGCCGTCGGCGGAGAGGGCGCCGGCGCGCTCGGCAGGGGTCTGCGCGCCGGACTGGTCCGAACCGGGCGGGGTGCCGCTCGGGGTGGCGCCGGGCTCCGAGGGATCGGCGGACGGGTTCTTCCCGGAGCCCGAGCCCGAACCGGAGCCGCTCCCGGGGCCCGCACCCGTGCCGGACGGGGTGGGGCTCGGGGAGCCCGAGGGCGTGGTCGCGCCGCCGGTCTTCGAACCGCCGGAGCCGTTCGAGCTGTTGACGGGGATGACGCCCGTGCCGTCGGGCACCTCGTGGGTGCCCTTGCGGTAGTACTCGAGCCAGGACAGCACGGTCCGCAGGTACTCCTGCGAGTGGTTGTAGCCGAGGATCGCGCGCTCCAGGTCGCCCTGGACCGACAGGTCCCGGTTGCCCGCGCACAGGTAGCGGCCGGCGGCGAGCGCCGCGTCGTAGATGTTGTTGGGGTTCCGCTCGCCGTCCCCGTTGCCGTCGGCGCGCCAGGTCTGCCAGGTGGAGGGGATGAACTGCATGGGGCCCACGGCGCGGTCGTGCGTGGTGTCGCCGTCGTAGGCGCCGCCGTCGGTGTCCGTGATGTCGGCGAAGCCCTGGCCGTTGAGCTGGGGGCCGAGGATGGGCTGGAGGGTGTTGCCCTCGGCGTCCACCCGGCCGCCGCTCGCCTGGCCGGACTCCACCTTGCCGATGGCGGCGAGGAGTTCCCAGGGGAGCCTGCACTGGGGGTGGCTCTGCGCGAGCGAGGACTCGGCCTTCTTGTACGCGTCCAGGACGGTCGCGGGTATGCCGGCCTCGGCGGGGCCCTTGGCGCCGGACCCGCCCGGCAGCTTCGTCGAAGTGCCGGGCTTTCCGGGGGTGTTCAGCGGGGGAAGGTCGGTGTAGTACGAGCCGCCGCCGTCGATCGGGGTGTCGGCCGCGGGGGCCGAGGACTTATCCGAGGCGGGCCGCTGCGAGCGGAGTTCCTCGGGGGCCTGGGAGGCGCTGAGCGCCGCCATCGCTACGGCCGCCACGGCTGTCGTGGCGGCTCCCTTGCGCAGCCGCCGGCCGAATTGCGCTGCCATACGCGCGTCCCTCCCATGCCCTTCGAGCGAGAGGTCTGGGGTCCGCCCGCCCGTGTGTCCTGCCCGCCCCTCTTCCCCCGGCGTGGCACCGCTCGTGACCCTACGACACCTTCAGGCCCCGAGTCACCGGCGCGTGCCCAGAATTCACCGCTGTCGCACCTGGCGGTGGCGCGGCGGACGGACGGGGTCGGATGGGAGGGCGGAGAGCGTGCCGCATACTGTTCGCCGTTGCTCGAAACGGACAGGGAGGCCGTCCGCCTCCCCGGGGGAGGTCTCCGGG
>NZ_LIQY01000709.1 GCF_001418495.1 Streptomyces pathocidini
CGGGCAGCCCGGCGAGGGCGTCCAGCGCCCGGTCGGTGCCGTCCACCGCCAGCGGCACGCCCCGCTCCCGTACGAGCCGGGTCAGCTCCGCCCGGAACGCCGCCGACACGCGCTCGGGGTCGACCCGTTCGAAGCCGTCCAGCACCAGCTCGCCGATGTCGATGCGCACCGTGTCCCCGTACGCGCGGGTCGGCTCGTACGCCCGCGTCGAGTCGTAGGCCCGCGTGGACTCGTACGCCCGCCCCCGCGCTGCCTCGTTCAGACCCATCCGTGGACCTCCGAGGGCGTCAAGGAGCGTTCCAGCTTCAGGTATTCGCTGCGCGCCGCCGCGAGCATGTGCCGCATCTGCAGCCGAGTGCCCTCCTCGGCGGCGAGGAAGGCGCCCGACAGGGCAATGTTGCGGATCGAGCCGCCCGCCACGGTCAGCCGGGCCAGCAGCTCCGGGTCGATGCCCTTCGTCGGCGCCCGCGTCGGCAGCACCCGCCGCCAGATCTCGGCGCGCTCGGCCTCGCCGGGGAAGGGGAAGTCGACGACGAAGCGGATGCGGCGCATGAAGGCCGGGTCGAGGGCCTTTTTCATGTTGGTGGTGAGGACGGCCAGGCCCCGGTACGCCTCCATCCGCATCAGCAGATAGCTGACCTCCAGGTTGGCGTACCGGTCATGGCTGTCCTTGACCTCGCTGCGCTTGCCGAAGAGCGCGTCCGCCTCGTCGAACAGCAGCAGCGCGCCGCCGCGCTCGGCCGCGTCGAAGACCCTGCGCAGGTTCTTCTCGGTCTCGCCGATGTACTTGCTGACGACCTGCGACAGGTCGATGACGAACAGGTCAAGACCCAGCTCCTTGGCCAGCACCTCGGCCGCGAGAGTCTTGCCCGTGCCCGAACCGCCCGCGAACAGCGCGGTCACACCCAGGCCGCGGCGCAGGGTCCCGGCGAAGCCCCACTCCTGATAGACCGTGGCCCGCTGCCGTACGTGGGCCACGATCTCCCGCAGGATCAGCAACTGCCGCCCGGCCAGCACCAGATCGCCCCAGCCCGCCGCCGGCTCGATCCGCCGGCCCAGCTCGTCCAGGCCCAGCCGCGCCTCGGTGAGCCCGGCCCGCCAGGCCAGGCTCGGGGCGTCCAGCCCCTCCCCGCCGGGCAGCTCGCGGCGCACGGCCGCGGCGGCGGCCCGTACGACATGGGGCGGCAGCTGGAACTGGGCCACCAGTGCGCGCAGATCCTCCTCCGACACCCCCGGCACGTCCGCGAACGCCGCCGCCCACAGATCCAGCTGCTCCTCCGTGTCCAGCGCGGGAACGGTGACGCGCGCGCCGAGCGGCCGGGCGGACCGCCGCGGATCCGCGCTCGAGACGACGAGCGGAACGGCGGCGCGCTCGACGAACGCGTCCGCCGCCGCGGCCTGTTCACGATCCACCTCGCCGGCTTCCACCAGGAGCGCGGCGGGCAGCAGGATCGCCTCGCGCTGCCAGAGGCGGGCGAGGCGGTCGCGCTCGGTGGGATCGGCTGGCACGTCGTCGGCGGCCATCGCGTACAGCCCGAGGCCGCGGCGGTGGGCGCCCGCCGCGGCGATGTCGCGGCGCGTGCGCGGATCGCCGCCGACGAGCTCGGCGCGCAGCGGCGCGTCACTGCCGCCGGCCGCCAGCGCTGCGGCCACCCGGCTCGCCGCGAGGCCGTGGGAGGCGGGGAGCGCGGCGGGCACCGGCACGCGGCACAGCAGGCCGTGCAACCGGGCGTCGAGGTACGGCGAACCGACGAGGAAGTGCAGAATCCGCTCGTCGATCCGCAGCCGCGAGGTCGTCAGCCGCGTCTCGTCGTCCACCTCGACCAGCCGCCACCGCCGCAGCGGCGCCACCGGTGTGAGCGCGCCCCAGTGCGGCTCGCGGAGCGCGGCGAGGGCGAGCGAGAACGTCGGGTACGCCCGCTCGGGATCACCGCTCGCGGCTCCGCACCGGCTCGCTGCGGTGGGCTCCAACTCGGCCGCGGCGGCGAGCAGGACCACCTCGCGCTCGAAGGGGCTCAGCCCGAAGCAGGCGACGAGCGCGTCGAGCGCGGCGGGGCCCATGGGGCCGTCCGCCGCCCGGTCTGTCTCGGCGAGCCGGGGAACGGGCCCTTCGGATCGATCGGGTCCTTCGGCCCCATCGAGTCCGGATCCATCGAGTCCCTCGGATCCATCGTGCGGCGCCGGCTTGTTGGCGAAGGGGCCCGCGGGAGCGTTCCCGTCGGCCGGGTCCGCGCCCTCGGAGCCGTCCGCCGCGGCCCGCGTGGTGCGCGAGCGCCCGGCCGGTGCGCCGGTGCGGCCCCGGGACGCCCGCTGGGCGTGGGCGTCGACACGCGCCAGCACCGCGCGCACGGCGCCCACCAGCGCCAGCACGTGCGCGCCCGGCCCTGCCGACTCGCGGTCGGACTCTGCGGACTTGCGGTCGGGCTCCGCCGACTGGCGGCTCGGCTCTGCCGATTCGTGGTCGGGCTGTGCGGACGGGCGATGAGGCGCTGTTGACTCGTGGTTGGGCCTTGCCGATTGGTGGTTGGGCCCTGCTGGCTCGCGGTCGGGCTTCGCCGACCGGTGGCTCGGCTCTGCCGATTCGTGGTCGGGCTGTGCGGACGGGCGGTCGGGCGCTGTTGACTTATGGCCGGGCTCCGCCAGTTCGCGGCCAGGCCCAGCCGGCTTGTGGCCGGGCCGGGTTGGCTTGCTGCCTGGTCCCGCCGACTCGTGGCCCGGTTCCGTCGCCGGGTCGGGACCCGGTTCGTCGAGCGTGCCCATGTCCTCACCTGCCCCCATGTCCTGCCGCCGTGGCTCGCACGCGCTCAGCCCTCGTCGCCGTCCGCCGCAGGGCCGGACCGGCCGCCGCGTCGTGGCGCCCCGCCGGAGGCCTTCCGTGAACGGGCGGGCGAGGAAGCCGACTTGGCGGGCTTGGCTCCCGGGCGCTTCCTGGCCCGCGGCACGGCGGTCTCTTCGGCCGCCTCGGCTGCCTCCGCCGACCCGCCCTGCCCCGCCCGTCGCCGGGCTGCCGACTTCTCCGCCGCCCGGCCCCGCTCGCCAGTTGCCGGGCGCGTCGCCGTGTCGCGAGCCGCGCCGCCCCGCACCTCGGTTCCGGTGCCCGGACCGGCAGCTTCCGCGCCGGCCGCCTGCTCCGAGGCGCCCGCAGCTTCCGCACCGGCCGCTTCCTCCGAGGCGCCCGCAGCCTCCGCACCCGCCGCCTCCGAGGCACCGAGCGGCAGGACCCGTACGGTCCGCCGCTCCACCGGCTTCGCCGGAGCCGGCTGTTCGCGGCCCTCGATGAGGATCAGCGACGCCTGGTAGACGACCGACAGGGAGTACGGCGTCTGGTGGAGCATCCCCCAGAGCTTCGAGGTCTCGTCCACGTCCATCTGCGTGGGCGAGAACCGCACCTTCTGGATCGACTCGGCCAGGTCGCTGCCCGCGAGGTACGGGCGCTGGGCCGCCTCCTCGATCAACTCCCGTGACAGCACCGGGAGTTCGTGCAGTGTCCGCACCACGCAACCGATCAGCCGCTGGCCGACCAGCTCGGTCTCCTCCCCGTAGGCGCTGATCAGGAAGTGCAGATCGAGCGCCGCGGCCGCCCGCCGGAGGAGCGTGCCGTCCGAAGCGCGGGTGGGGAGGTCGCTGTTGCGCAGGGACGCGTTGGGCGTGAGCTGGTAGAGGAAGACGGTGATGGTCGGTTCGGTCGGCGGCTCGGCCGGGGGCTTGCGCGTCTCCACCGACACCGCCATGTCGATCTCGGGCCGCAGGTTGCTCTCGATCAGCAGCGCCAGGGCCTGCGTCACCGTCGCGACGGCGAGTCCGTTGCTCATGAGGTCCACCCCCGTCCCCTGCCGGTGCCCGTGCCCGTG
>NZ_LIQY01000071.1 GCF_001418495.1 Streptomyces pathocidini
TCGTCGCCCGCGCGCGCGAAGTGGCTCTCCCCGCTGTCGGCGAACTCGGGGATGCGGAGCAGGAACTCCGCCCCACGCCGCTCCGAGGCGAAGCCGGACGTCCCCTTCGGGACGGCCGGGCGGATCACCGAGCCGAACCACGTCTCCCGCACCGACTGCCGCGCGTCGTACCTGCGCAACCCCTGCGTCATACCGCCCAGGACCGGGCCGAAGTCGTCCCAGGTGTAGTCGTGGCGGACGTGCTGCCGCCACAGGGTGTCGCCTGCGCTGACGAACTCCTGCCGCGTGCTCGGGACCTTCAGCGGCGTCTGCAGGTCGAGGGCGACGCTGGTGCTCTCCCACGGCCGCCAGGCGAACCGCTGCTCCTTGGTCCAGGTCAGGGCGCCGGCGCGGTGGTAACGGGCCGACACCTCGGCGGTGTTGGCGCCCGTCACCCCGTAGTCGAGACGGCCGCGCACCCGGCCGCGCTCGACCAGCGTCAGCTCGTACAGATACGGGCTGAACGCGGTGCCCGACACCTCGACGCTCAGCCGCTCGCCCCGCTCCAGCAGCCGGATCAGCGCCTCCCCCTGCTCCTGGGGCATCTTCATGCCCACGGCCGCGAGACGCTCCCCGGTCGGCGACCACCTGCTCCACACGGGGCCGGGGGACTCGCCGAGGACCGCGGCGGCCGCGGCACCGGCGGCGGCCGCGCGGGCCACCTGCTCCTCGGCCCCTGTGTCGTCCGGCCGCATGAGGGCCAGCTTGCCCCGCAGGTTCCGGCCCGCGAGGTCCTGCTCGCCGCCCGTGCCCGCGAACACCACGGGCAGCCGGCGGCTCCCCTCGACGGCGGGGGACTGGTTGAGGAGTACGGGCGTCAGCGCCGGAGCCTTCGCGCCGCGCGCCACGGCGGTCAGCCGCGGGGCCGCCATGCGCCACCGCGAGTAGAACTCGAACTCGCCCTTGGCGACCGGGTCCGTCGGCGTGACGAACAGCTTCTTGACCGTGTCGAACTCCACGACCGTGCTGCTGATGTCCCGCTTCCCCCAGGCCCGGTGGGCGGCGTAGTGCAGCATCCCCTGGTGCTCGGCGGGTTTCGGCGTGCGGACCTTCACCTGGGTCGCCTCGCGGGCGTCCAGCACCAGTTCGCTGTCGCCCCGCAGGGCGAACTCCGGCCGCAGGACGACGCTGTGGTGCTCTCCGGTCGTCTCGGAGCCGGGGATGAGCGCCTTGACGAAGTAGGTCCCCTCCGGCACCCGCACCTCGGTCCTGCCGTCCGCGCCGATCCAGCCGAGGGTGTCCTGGCGCCGGTCCGCCCCGTACACCTCGAAGACCGGCACGCGAGCCGGGGCCCCGTCCCGGCCGAGTGACGTGAGCGTCAGGGTGCGCAGCGGCGCGCGCACCGAGAGGCCGACGGAGGTGTGGGCGGCCGTCTTCCCGTCCGCCGACACCGCGGAGAGGCGGCCGCTGTACAGGCCTGGGGCACCGGCCCGCGGGTCGGCCTCCAGCGTGACCGCGGCGGACCCGCCCGGCGGTACGACGACCGAGTCGGCGCTCGTACGGAACATGCCCGCCGGAGCCGGCTTCCCCTCACCGTCCTCCACCGACAGCGACAGCTTCAACGCCACGGCGGAGTCCGAGGAGTTGGTGTACGTGACCGTCTGCGCGAGCGCGGCCTCCGTGGACGCGTGCGGGCCGAAGTCCGCGCTGCCGGTGGCGAAAACCCGCTGCGCCGCGGCCCGCGCCACGTCCACCCGGCCGCCGCCCTGCTCGTAGACACTGGGGTCCTTCGCGGTCCGGGCGGTGCTGACCAGGGCGTCCTTCAGCTGCTGGGCCGTCCAGGACGGATGGAGCTGGGCCAGCAGCGCGGCGGCGCCCGCCACATGCGGCGTGGCCATCGAGGTGCCGGAAGCGGCGGTGTACCGCTCGCCCGCCGGTTCGCCCATCGACGTGCCCTCGGCGCGGGCGGCCACGATGCCCACGCCCGGCGCGGTGATCTCGGGCTTGAGCCGGTCCGCGGCGCCGGCCGGTCCGCGGCTGGAGAACTCCGCCAGCGACTCGTCCCGGTCGACCGCCCCCACGGTCAGGGCCCGCGGGGCGACCCCGGGCGCGCCGACGGTGGACGTCCCCGGGCCCTCGTTGCCGGCGGCCGCGACGAACAGGGCGCCCGTCTGCTCGGTGAGCCGGTTCACGGCCTCCACCAGCGGACTCTCCTCGTCCGCCGCGCCGTCGCCCAGGCTCATGTTGACCACCCGGGCGCCCGAGGCGGCGGCCCACTCCATGCCCTGCAGCACCATCGAGTCACTGCCGAAGCCGCTGTCGTCGAGCACCTTGCCGATCAGCAGGTCGGCACCGGGCGCGACGCCCTTCCGGCTCCCGCCGGAGGCCGCGCCGCTGCCCGCGATGGTCGACGCCACGTGCGTACCGTGCCCGTGGGCGTCCCTGACGCTGTCGGCCGGGGTGAAGTTGCGCGCCTCGGCTATGCGGCCCGTGAGGTCCGGATGCCCGGCGTCGACCCCGGTGTCCAGCACGGCCACCTTGACGCCCGCACCGGTCGCCCCCGTCTTCCACACCTCCGGCGCGCCGATCTGCGCCGTACTCCTGTCCAGCGAGGCCCGGATCCGGCTGTCCAGCCAGACCTTCTCGACCCCGCGCGCGAGCCCGGGCGGTTCCGCCGCGTCGCGGGTCGAAGGGGCCTTGCTCAGGGAGTCCCAGAACTTCGCCGCCCCGCCCTTGTCCATGGTGACGGCCGCCCCGTGCACGCTGGCCAGGGGCGTCTTGAGCGTGCTGTGCTCGGGCGCCTGCCGCGCGGCCTGCGACCGCACGCCCTTCCCGTACTCCACGATCAGCGGCAGACGCTCGGCGCGGGCGTCGTCGTAGCCCTGCTCGATCAGGCCGGTCACATCGAACAGGGCCGTGTCGAGCCGGCCCGCGGCCAGATACGGCACGGCCTCCAGCGGTACGACGTGCAGCCGCCCGTCGACCTCGCGGGTCGAGAACCCCTCGGCGTCGCCGCCCGGCGCCGGGCGTACGACCGCGGACTGCCGGCCGTCGGGATACCGCTCCACGACGACCCTGTCGCCGGTGAGGAGCGTGACGGTGTGCCGCTGCGGCGCACCAGCGGACGGGACCGCGGTGCGCGCGCCGGCCTCGGGGGCGCCGTGGGCGGGCGCGGGGAGCACGGCGGTCAGCAGTGCCGCCGCCGTGAGCGCCCAGAGCACCCGCGTTATTCGCCGATTGTTCCTGGTTTCCATACCCGAACAGGCTGGCGGGACGCCACCCGCCGCGTCAGCACGTCACGCTGGCCAACCTGCGCCATGTCGCCGATACGACAGTGCGCAGA
>NZ_LIQY01000710.1 GCF_001418495.1 Streptomyces pathocidini
GGGTAGTCCGGGCCGGAGAGAGACCGAGGCGGCCGGAGCGGAGGTGGAGCGGTGGCGTTTGCAGCGGGGTACGACAGTGACGTGCTGGTGATCGGGGGCGGGATCATCGGCCTGTCGGCCGCGTACGCGATCACCCGCGCCGCGCCCGGCACGCGGGTCACGGTCCTGGAGAAGGAGCGGGGCCCCGCGCTGCACCAGACGGGCCGCAACAGCGGCGTCATCCACAGCGGGGTCTACTACCGCCCGGGTTCCCTGAAGGCTCGGTTCGCCGTGCGGGGCGCGGCGGAGATGGTCAAGTTCTGCGCGGAGTACGACATTCCGCACGAGGTAACGGGCAAGCTCATCGTCGCCACCGAGCGGTCCGAGCTGCCCCGGCTCCACGCGCTCGTGCAGCGGGGCCGGGAGAACGGCATCCCGGTGCGCGAGTTGGGCCCGCCGCAGATCGTGGAACACGAACCCCATGTGCGGGGCTTGGCCGCGATCCACGTGGGGACCACGGGCGTGTGCGACTTCGGCGCGGTCGCGGCCCAGCTGGCCCGGCTCGTGGAGGCCGCCGGCGGACGGATCCGGTACGGATCGGAAGCGCGGGTCATCGGACGCCGCCGCTCCGAGATCGCGGTCCGCACGGCGGACGGGGCAGTGCTGCGGGCGCGGGCGCTGGTCAACTGCGCCGGGCTGCACTGCGACCGGGTCGCCCGGCTCGCGGGTGACGACCCCGGAATGCGGATCGTTCCCTTCCGCGGCGAGTACTACGAGCTGGTGCCGGAGCGGCGGCATCTGGTGCGGGGACTGGTCTATCCAGTGCCGGATCCCGCGTTCCCGTTCCTGGGGGTCCATCTGACCCGGGGCATCGAAGGGTCGGTCCACATCGGCCCCAACGCGGTGCCCGCGCTCGCCCGCGAGGGCTACGACTGGCGGACCGTACGTCCCCGGGACCTGGCCAGCACGCTCGCCTACCCGGGCGCGTGGCAGCTGGCCCGCCACCACTGGCGGTACGGCGCGGGAGAGCTCCACCGCTCCCTCTCCAAGCGCGCCTTCGCCGACACCGTACGGAGGCTGCTGCCGGAGGTGGCGGACGAGGACCTGGTCGCCGCGCCGGCGGGCGTGCGCGCGCAGGCGGTCCTGCCGGACGGCACCCTTGCCGACGACTTCCTCATCCGCGAAACCCCAGGCATGGTCCACGTCCTCAACGCCCCCTCCCCCGCCGCGACCGCGTCCCTCCCCATCGGCCGAGAGGTGGCGAGCCGCGCACTGGCGGTGCTGGGGGTGGGGG
>NZ_LIQY01000711.1 GCF_001418495.1 Streptomyces pathocidini
CATCCTTCCCTTGACCCGCGGCCGACTCCCCCCGGCCGCGGGTCAAGGGAAGGATGGTGACGGCCACCGTGGCCTCACACCGAAAACCCCGGTCGGCCAAGCGGTTCCCGCTGACCGGCACCACGGCCCGTACGGCGGCGACGCTCGCGCTCGCGGGCGCCGCGGGCGCGGCAGCGCTCGACGGCGGAGCGGCGCACGCCGAGCCCGGCAGCCCGGCCCGGATCAAGGCCGAGGTCGACCGGCTGCACCACGAGGCCGAGGAGGCCACGGAGAGGTACAACGGCGCGAAGGCCGAAGCCGAAGAGGCCGCCAGGGAGTTGGAGGGCCTGCGCGACCAGGCCGCGCGCGGGGCGGAGCGGCTGACCGACGCGCGGGACGAGCTCGGCTCGATCGCCACCGCCCAGTACCGCTCGGGCGGCGTCGACCCGGCCGTCCAACTCGCCCTGTCCTCCTCCCCCGAGGACTACCTGGAGCGCGCCGCCGCCGTCGACCGCGCGGGCAGCCGCCAGGCGGGCGTCCTCACCGGCATCCGCCGCGAGCTGCGCGCCCTCACGCAACTGCACACCCAGGCCGACCGCAAGCTCACCGAACTGGCCGCGGGCCAGGCCTCGTTACGCGCCCACAAGCGCACCGTGCAGGGCAAGCTCCGCGCCGCAGAGCGGCTGCTGGCGAACCTGAGCCCGGAGGAGCGCGCCCGGCTGCTCGGGGACGGGCGCGGGGCGGGGTACGCGGGCGCGCACGCCGATCGCGCCACCGTGCGCGGCCCCGTACGCGCTCCCAACGCACGCGCCGCGCAGGCCGTCGCGTACGCCTTCGGGGCACTCGGCAAACCGTACGTATGGGGCGCGACGGGGCCGGGGTCGTACGACTGCTCCGGGCTCACGCAGGCCGCCTGGCGGTCGGCGGGGGTCTCGCTCCCCCGGACCACCTACACCCAGATCAACGCCGGGCAGCGCGTCTCGCGCTCCCAACTCACCCCCGGTGACCTGGTGTTCTTCTACTCCGGCGTGAGCCATGTCGGCCTCTATGTCGGCGGCGGGCAGATGATCCACGCGCCGCGGCCGGGGGCACCGGTGCGGGTGGCGCCGATCGACGAGATGCCGTTCGCGGGGGCGGCGCGCCCGGTGTGAGACGGGGGCGCCCCGGCCTGAGAGGGGCGCCCGGGCGTGAAGCGAGGAGCGGTCGGCGCGAGGCAAGCCCGGCGCTCGACGCGGAACAGGCCTCTCCCGGGACGCCCCAACGCGAGGCAGGTTCCTCCCGAAACGCCCTGCCACGAAGCGTTCCTCCCGGAACACCCGCCGCGAAGCAGGACTTTCGGGACAGGCGGCGCGCCCGGCGCATACACCGAGCACGCCGAGCACGCCGCCAACTGCCCGTCAGAACGCGGGGGTTCAGGCCACCGTCACCCCCCGGCGCCCGGACTCGGTCACGAACCGCGCGGCGGAGATCACCGGTGCGCCCTCCTGCTTAGTCACCGCCTCCGTCGACCGCAGCGTGGATTCCATCCGCTCACGCCCGACCTCGCAGAGGATGTAGCCGCGCCGGTTGTCCCAGTAGCGCCAGTGCGGGGACTCGGCGGCGATCGGGTCGTACGTGGTGTGGAACTGCTGCTGCGAGGACGGCGGGATGTCGCCGCCGGAGGTGATCGAGGTGCCGCACAGCTCGGCGCCGACGACCGGCGTCCCCGGCTGCTCGGGGTTGCGCTCCAGGTCCATGATGAAGGTGGAGTGGCGGTCGCCGGTCAGCACGACCGGGTTGGCCACGCGGGGCTGGGCGAAGGTGTCCATCAGCTTGCGCCGGCTCGCGCGGTAGCCGTCCCAGTTGTCGAGGTCGAAGGAGTCGGCCTCGCCCGCGGTGCGGTCGTTGGTGGCGACCTGCGTCTGGTTGGCGAGCAGGTTCCACCTCTGCCGGCCGCTCAGCAGGCCCGCGTCGAGCCACTTCTCCTGCTGCGCGCCGAGCATCGTGCGCGAGGGGTCCTCGGCCTCCTGGATGGTGGCGACCTGGTCGCTGCGGTACTGGCGGGTGTCCAGGACGTGGACGCGGGCCAGGTCCCCGAAGTCGAACCGGCGGAAGACCTGCATGTCCGGGCCGTTGGGGCGGGCGATACGGCGTACGGGCATGTGCTCGTACCAGGCCTGGAACGCCGCGATCCGGCGGGCGCGAAAACCTTCCGGCGTCTGCTTGTCCGGGTCCTGCGGGAAGTCGTCGGCCCAGTTGTTGTCGATCTCGTGGTCGTCGAGGGTGACGATCCACGGCGCGGCGGCGTGCCCGGCCTGGAGGTCGGGGTCGGTGCGGTACTGGGCGTACCGGTTGCGGTAGTCGATCAGCGAGTACGGCTCGTCGGTGCCCGCGTGGACGCGGAGGGAGGTGGCGACGGGGGCGGACTCGTAGATGTAGTCGCCGAGGAACGCGACGAAGGCGACGTCCTGCTGGACGAGGTCGCGGTAGAGGTGGAAGTAGCCCGCCGTGAAGTTCTGGCAGGAGGCGAACGCGAAGCGCAGTGCGCGGGGGCGTGCGCCGGGAGCTGGCGCGGTACGGGTGCGGCCGACCGGCGATATCTCGCCACCGGCCCGGAAGCGGTAGAAGTACTCGGTGTCCGGGCGCAGCCCCTGCGGGTCGACGTGCACGCTGTGCCCGAGCTCGGGC
>NZ_LIQY01000712.1 GCF_001418495.1 Streptomyces pathocidini
GCCTTTCGGGGGGCGGCGCCGGGCGGCGGGCGCCGCTCGACCTGGCCGCGCTGCTGCGGGAGCGCGGAGCCACGGCCGCCGTGCTGCACGGGGACGTGGACGCGCTGATGCTGGTGCAGCAACTCGCGGACAGCGGCGTACGGGTGCCGCAGGACTGCTCGGTGGTGGCGTACGACGACGTGGTGGCCGCGCTGGGCAGCACCCCGCTGACCGCCGTGGCCCCGCCGAAGACCGAGGTCGGGCGGGCGGCCGCGGAACTGCTGCTCCAGCGGCTGGCGCGGGGGCGGCAGGCGGAGGCGGGGACCGTGCGGAGGATGGAGCTGCTGCCGGAGTTGAAGGTGCGGGGATCGGCGCGGGCGGTGGCCCACGAGGCGGGCTGAGGACGGCTCGGTTGGTTGAGGGCAGCTCGGTTTGGCCGAGGGCGGCGCGGCGGACCGCTTCCGCCAACACCCCCTCCCGGGCGATCGTTTGACCGCTTGAGTTTCTTCTGATCGATCTATTGACCAGACATGGTCAGCCGATCAGGATTCCCGTGTCTCGAACAGGAGCCGCGGGAGGCGCCCATGCCCGGCCGACGAAGCCGTCGATCCGTGCTCGCCGCGATGGCCGCGCTGCCTCTGACAGGCGCCCTGGGCGCCTGCGAGGGCAGCACGCCGTCGCGTGGCACGAGCAGGACCACGCGCGTCACCTTCTGGTCCGCCCTGCGCGGCAGCCAGGAGGTGGTGGACGCGTTCAACAAGACCCACGACCACATCCAGATCGACTTCCAGCAGGTGCCAGCGGGCGGCCAGGGCGGATACGCCAAGCTGAGCAACGCCGCCCGCGCGGGCAACGCGCCGGACATCGCCACCATCGAGTACCCACAGGTGCCCGGCTTCGCGATCGACGGCGTCGCCCGCGACATCACCTCGCTGGTCGGCGAGCGGCTGCGCCGGAAGCTGCTGCCCCAGGCGCTGGACCTGACGACCTTCGAGGGCCGCGTCTTCAGCGTCCCGCTCGACGTCGAGCCGATGGTCCTGCACTACCGCGCCGACCTGTTCGACCGGTACGGGCTCGAAGTCCCGCGCACCTGGGACGAGTTCGCGGAGACGGCCCGTACGGTGCGGCGCGAGGCGCCGGGCCGGAGGCTGGTCCTCTTCCCCACCGACGGCGGGATGCAGTTCGCGGCGTACTCCTGGCAGGCGGGCGCCCAGTGGTTCGCCACCAAGGGCGGGGCGTGGAACGTCTCCCTGACGGACGGGCCGACCCGCCGGGTCGCGGACTTCTGGCAGCGGCTGATCGACGAGGACCTGGTCTTCACCAACGGGGTGGAGAGCCGGCAGAGCGACGCGCAGATCGGCGACGGGCTGGTCCTGACCCGGCTGACCGGCGCGTGGGACGCGGGCGCGCAGATGAAGGCCAGGCCCGGGCAGAAAGGGCTCTGGCGGATCGCGCCACTGCCCCAGTGGGACCCGGCCTCACCGGGTGTGGGCACGCACGGCGGCTCGACGTTCGCCATCACCAAGGACAGCAAGCACCCCGAGGCGGCCATGGAGTTCATCGAGTGGCAGGTCTCGCACCCGGACGCGCTGCGGGCACGCCTGTCCAGCGGCGCGAGCAGCCAGTACCCCGCCGCGCCGGGCCTGGTCCCCGTGGGCCGCGACGCCTTCGACCGGGACTACTACGGCGGCCAGGACATCTACCGGCTCTTCGAGGCGGAAACGGAGAAGATCCGCCACGGGTGGACCTGGGGGCCGCGCATGACCGCCACGCAGCGGGTCATGCAGGACGGCTTCGCCCAGGCCGGCGGCGGCCAGGGCACTCTCCTGGACGCCGTCCGCGCGGCCCAGAAGGGCACGATGCCGGACCTCAAGGCCCTGGGCCTGAAAACCACGGAGCACAGCACATGAACGGGAGGCCTTCCGACCCGGGCGGGCGTGCGGGCGTGCGG
>NZ_LIQY01000713.1 GCF_001418495.1 Streptomyces pathocidini
ACGGGTCGAGCGGCCCGAGGAGGCTGTCGAGGCGGCGTTCGCGGTAGCCGGTGGCCAGGACGACGGCGTCGGTGGTGAGCCGGGTGCGGGTGCCCTGCTGGACGTGTTCCAGGTGGAGTTCGATCTGCCGGGCCCCGACCCGCCCGGCGGTGCGGACCCGTACGCCCGGGGTGAGGACGGCGTCGGGCCAGCCGCCGTCGAGGGTGCGGCGGTACAGCTCGGCGTGGATGGCGGCGAGCGTGTCGTGGTCGATGCCCTTGTGCAACTGCCACTGGCGCGGGAGGAGTTCGTCGCGTACCCGCTCGGGCAGGCCGTGGAAGTAGCGGGCGTAGTCGGGGGTGAACTGCTCCAGACCGAGCTTGCTGTACTCCATGGGCGCGAAGGCGGGTGTGCGGGCCAGCCAGGTCAGCCGCTCGCGCCCGGCGGGCCGGGCCCGCAGCAGGTCGAGGAAGACCTCGGCGCCGGACTGTCCGGAGCCGATGACGGTGAGGTGCTCGGCGCCCAGCAGCCGTTCGCGTTGGTCGAGGTAGTCGGCGGAGTGCACGACGGGCACGGTCGGCGCGTCGGCGAGCGGCCGCAGCGGCTCGGGGACGTACGGCGCGGTGCCGACGCCCAGGACGACGTTGCGCGCGTACACCCGGCCCAGGGCCAGGGCCTCGCCGTCCGGATCGACCTGGGTGAAGTCAACCTCGAACAGGGCGCGTTCGGCGTTCCAGCGGACGGCGTCGACCTGGTGGCCGAAGTGCAGTCCGGGCAGCTGCTCGCTGACCCAGCGGCAGTAGGCGTCGTATTCGGCGCGCTCGATGTGGAAGCGCTCGGCGAAGTAGAACGGGAACAGCCGGTCGCGGTGGCGCAGGTAGTTGAGGAACGACCAGGGGCTGGCGGGGTCGGCGAGGGTGACGAGGTCGGCCAGGAAGGGGACTTGGAGGGTGGTGCCCTCGATGAGCAGGCCGGGGTGCCAGTGGAAGGCGGGCCGCTGGTCGTAGAAGGCGGTGCGCAGGCCGGATACGCCGTGGGCGAGGGCGGCGAGGGAGAGGTTGAAGGGGCCGATGCCGATGCCGACGAGGTCAAGGGGCCGGTCGGCCTCCGACCCGGCGTCGGCGGCCTCGTCGGTCGCGGCGGACCCAGTGCCGGGCTCGGCGGTTGCGGTCGGCCCGGCGGTCGCAGCGGGTCCGGTGTCCGCGGCGGGCCCAGTGGCCGCAACAGGCCCGGTGGCAGTGGCGGGTCCGGTGCC
>NZ_LIQY01000714.1 GCF_001418495.1 Streptomyces pathocidini
CCCGGTCCCCCGCCCCGCGTCCGGGGAGGACTAGGCCTCCTCCCGGACGCGGGGCGGGGGACCGGGTTCCGTTCCGGTGTGGGCATGCGTTCCGCTCTGTCTCGGCGGAACGCATGCCCATCGCCGTCTGTCAGAACCTCATGTTCCGCAACGCCCGGTAACTGTTGCGCGCCGTGGCGAACGGATCGGCGGGGCGGTCGTGTTCGATGAGCCACTGGCGGACGCCACCGCTCCGCGCATGGCGGAACATCCCCGGGAAGTCCAGCACCCCGGACCCGACGTCCGCGAAGTCCCCGTCCGGCGCCATGTCCTTGACGTGCAGCGCCGGGAACCGCCCCGGGTGCCCGGTGAAGTAGCGGACGGGGTCCGCCCCGCCCTTCACCACCCAGTAGAGGTCCAGCTCGAACCCCACCAGATGCGGATCCGTCTCCGCGACCAGGATGTCGTACAGCACCTCCCCGCCCACCACCTGGTGGTCCGCGTCGTGGTTGTGGAACAGCACCGGCCCGAGCCCCGCCTCGCGCGCCGCCCGCCCGGCCCGGTTGAGCGCCCGCGCGGCCTCCCGGAAACCGGCGGGCGTGTGCAGGGCCGACGGCAGGCTCGGTACGACGACCCACCGCCCGCCGAGCGTCCGCACGTCCTCGATCGCCTGCGGCAGCCCGTCGCCCGCCACCGTGTCGTAACCGACGTGCTCCAGCACGGCCTTGAGCCCGGTCGCGTCCAGCATCCGCCGGATGTCGGCGGCGCTGTGCCCGTGCCGGCCGCTCACGCCCACCGTCGCGTAGCCGATCTCGGCCAGTTGCGCGAGCGTGCCCTCGAAGTCCTCGGCGAGGGGGGTGCGCATCGTGTAGAGGTGCATCCCGATGCCGCCGGGCGGGATACGGCGCTTCCCGTGCGCCGCGGGGCCGTACGCCGCCGGGCCCGTTGCGGTCCCGTATGCCGCCGTGCTCGCGGCGGCCGTGGTTCCGCTCGCTGCGCCCGCCGCCCCGACCGCCGCCACGGTGGCGAGCGCACTGCCGAGCGCACCGCCCAGGAAGCGGCGTCTGCTGGGCCGGGGCGATCTGCCGGACTGGGACGGTCTGTCGGGCCGGGATGGATCATCCCCGAAGGACAGGGAGTTGGACATGGACCCTCCTCACGTCACCGTGATCACGGTGGAGCCGGTCGTCGTGTCGCCCTTGTCGTCCGTGACGGTCAGCCGCGCCGTGTACGTGCCCTTGCGCGCATACGCGTGCTCGGCGGCGGTGGTGCCGTCGGCCGCGGGGGAGCCGTCGCCGAAGTCCCAGTGGTGGGACTTCGCCGTCCTGCCGGACGGCAGCTTCACCGCGCCGGTCAGGGACACGGTCAACGGCGCCGCGCCCTCGGCCGGTTCGGCCGCGACCTCGACGCTGCCCGCGGGCTGCTTCTCGACCCCGGGCCCGTTGAACCGCAGCCAGTCCAGGGCCAGCAGATCCGGCTGGTCGGCCGACCAGGCGGCGTTCCTGAAGACCGCGTACAGCTTCACCGTGCCGTCCGGCGCGGCCAGGTCGGCCGTGGGCGAGACGAGGTTGCCCCAACCGCCGGTGGCCGGGATGTGCGCCGTGCCGAGGAGTTCCCCGGTGGGCGAGCCGGCCCGGAACTCCACATCGCCGCCGATCCCGCCGGAGGCGGCCCCGACGGTCACCGAGTCGATGCCCTTGAGATGCGCCGGGTCGAGCGTGATCCAGTCGCCGTCCTCGATCTCGGTCAGCCGCTTGCCGCCCGAGGCGTCGGCCCGGTCGGCGATCTGCACGCCGTCGTTTCCGCTCGCACCGTCGCCGCCGGTGGCGGTGAAGTGCTCTGCCTCCCGGAACGCGGTGCGCAGGGTCAGCGAGGCCGAACCGGTGAGGGCCGGGACGCCGTCGGGCCCGCCCTGGTCCTCGTAGCTCGCCGAGATCCCGTAGTAGAGGTTCTGCCCGGGGCCGTGGCTGTCCCCGGCGTCGGTCACGATCTCGCCCTCGCACCCGGTGTAGTTGTCCAGCGGGTGCAGATGCGTGTCGTGGCCCAGCTGGGACTGCACGACGACCTTCGAGCAGTCGACGCTGCCGTCCTCCTTGTCCTTGACCTTGACGGTGAACGGGATGGTGTCGCCGAAGGCGAACATCCCGCCGTTCGGCGGCTGCTGGATCGTCACCTCGGGCCGGGTGTTGCCCACGGTGATGTCCTTGACCGCCACGGACGAGAGGTCGTGCTGCCCGGTCACGGTCAGCCGCGCGGTGAAGACTCCGTTCTTCTCGTAGGTGTGGGTCGGGTCCGGCTCCGTGGAGTCGGTCTTTCCGTCGCCGTCGAAGTCCCAGGCGTACGAGACCGGTTGGTCGTCGGGCAGACCGGAGCCCTTGCTGGAGAAGGCCACCTCCAGTGGTGTCCGGCCGTTGTCCGGGCTCGCCGACACCTTGGCGGCCGGCAGGCGCCCGTCCGCCACGTAGTCGATCCGGTAGATGCCCGAGCCCTCGTTGCTGCCGCCGCGCCCGGTGCCGCTGCCGAGGCCGAAGTCGATCACGTACAGGGCCCCGTCGGGGCCGAAGACGGCGTCGAAGGGCTGGTTCCAGGACAGGTCGGCGAACAGCCCGTTGATGGACTGCAGTTCACCCTTCTTCACCGGCGGGAACCGGGGGTCGGTGAAGGACTGGTCCTGCTGCTGGATCGAGTAGGCCTTGAACCACTTGCGGGTCAGTTCATAGGTGAGCCACTTTCCGTCGAAGTACTCCGGGAACTTGGTGCGGTACGTGTTGTCGGGGTCGTAGTCGTACACTGGCCCGCTCATCGGCCCGCCGCCGCCCGTACCGAGCTCGGGGAACTCGGGCGAGGCAGAGTAGGCGTGCCACACCAACGCGGGCTGGGCGGGCG
>NZ_LIQY01000715.1 GCF_001418495.1 Streptomyces pathocidini
GCCCCCGGCCCCAACCCGACGGATCCCACCACCGCCCCGGCCGCTACCGCCTCCACCGGCCCGGTGGCTCCCACCACCGACCCAGCCACAGCCGCCTCCGCCGATCCGGCGGGTGCGCTCGCCGGTGCACCGGCCGCGCCCGTCGGGACTGGCCCGGCCGCTCTCACCGTTGCCGGGCTCCTCTCCGGCACCGAGGGACCCGGGCGGGACGAGGACGGGGCATTCGCCCTGGACCTGCTCGTGGTGGTCGACGCGCCGCAGCTCGACGTGGAGACCGCGGCACTGCTCGTCGAGTCGCTGCCGGACGGGGCGCGGCTGATGCTCAGCGGGGACCCGTCCGTGCTGTGGTCGGCCGGTGCCGGGCGGGTCTTCGCCGACCTCCTCGCCGCCCGCATGTGCCCGCAGGTCGCCTCCCGTACGCCCGACCCCGGCCCGATCGGCGAGCTGGTCTCGGGCATCGGGATCGGCGAGCTGAGCCAGGTGGCGGCGCCGGGCAAGGAGGTGGTGATCGTCCCGGTGCGGGACGCCGGGGAGGCCGTGCACCGGACCGTGCAGCTCGTCGCCGACTCCGTGCCGCGCGCGATCGGCGTGGCCCCGGAGCACACGCAGGTGATCACGCCGGGACACGGCGGCGCCGCGGGCACCCGGGCGCTGAACGCGGCCCTCAAGGAGCGGCTGAACCCGGGCCCGGGCCGGTTCGGCGGCTTCGACCCGGGCGACCGGGTCGCGTACGTCCCGGCACCCGGCCGGGTCGTGCCGGGCACGGTCGTCTCGGCCGACGCCGAAGGCCTGCGGCTGGACTGCTCGGGCTCGCCCGTGGTCGTGCCACCGGACCGCGTCGGCGAGACCGTACGGCATGGCTGGGCGCTGACCGCCCACCAGGCGGCCGGTACGCGCTGGCCCGCGGCGGTCGTGGTGCTGCCGGGCGACGCGGCGCAGGCGCTGACCCGCTCCTGGGTCTATACGGCGTTCAGCCGCGGCGAGCGGCACCTGTCGGTCGTGCACGGCGTGGACCAGGCCCTGCCGCGCGCCGTGGTGGAGATCCCGGTCAAGGACCGCACGACCCGGCTGCGGACCCTGCTCCAGGCCTCACCCCCACCGGCAAGCTGAGCCACACCGCCACGCAGCACCGCCACGCAGCGGCGCCACG
>NZ_LIQY01000716.1 GCF_001418495.1 Streptomyces pathocidini
GGGGCGGCTGGGATGGCCGGGCTCGCTGAGGGGCCGGCTTCGGCCGATACGGGCGAGGGCGCGGCGACTGGTGCGCGGCAGCGGGACAAGTCCGCCGGGGTGGGCGGCGTCGCGCCGTCCGTGCTGCCGGCGCAGACGGCGCGCGGCAGTATCGCGGCCCTGGCCGAGGAGCTCGGTATGCGCCGGGCGCGCGTCCTCTCCCGCTACGGGCTGCACATCGCCGCCGACCGCTGGGACGAGTCGTACGGCGCGAAGACCCCGATGGCGCAGGCCGCGCCCGCGGCGTGCGTGACGTGCGGGTTCCTGGTGCCGTTGGCGGGGTCGCTGCGGCAGGCGTTCGGGGTGTGCGCGAACGAGTTCTCGCCCGCGGACGGGCGTGTGGTGTCGCTCGCCTACGGGTGCGGGGGGCATTCCGAGGCGGCCGTCATGCCGAAGCCGTCGCGGCCGGCGCCGCCGGTCATCGACGAGACCGTCGCCGATCCGCTGCCGCTCCACCCCGACCGCAACGGCGGCTCGGTGGAACCGGCGGGAGCGCCGGAGGAGTTGGGGCACTCCTAGAGGCCCGGTCGCCCCCAGCGGCGCCGTACGTCCGGCAGGCGGTACGTTCGGCGCTGGACGGACGTTGGGCGGGACCGGGCGAGGGAGACGACAGTGGGCGGCGGCACGGCGATGGTGCAGGCGACACCCGGCGGGGCGGACCCGTTCGGGACGGCGCGGCTGCGGCGCGGCGTGCTGGACGCGTGGGCCGCGTCCCCCGCCCGTTTCCGCGAGGACGCCAACGCCGAGGAGGACCTCGCCCTCGGCGGCTACCGTGACCGCCTGGTCGTGGAACTCGCCCAGAACGCGGCCGACGCCGCCGCCCGTGCCGGTGTCCCCGGCCGCCTCCGCCTCACCTTCGCCCCGACGGGCCCCACCGGCTCGCCGCACACCGGCCCGACGGGCCCGATCGGTTCGGCCCCGACCGGCTCGGCTGCCAACGGCCCCACCGGCTCGGCCCTCGCCGCCGGCGGCGGTCCGGCCACGCTCATCGCCTCCAACACCGGTGCCCCCCTCGACGCCCCCGGTGTCGAATCGCTCTCGACGCTGCGCGCGTCCGCCAAGCGGGATGACGATCCGGTCGCCGCTGTCGGGCGGTTCGGGGTCGGGTTCGCCGCGGTGCTGGCGGTCAGTGACGAGCCCGCGGTCGTCGGGCGTGCGGGCGGGGTCCGCTGGTCGCTCGCCGAGGCGCGGGAGTTGGCGCGTGAGGCGGCCGGGGCGGCCAGGGCGGCCGAGGCAGGCGGGGCGGCGGCCAGGGCGGCCGGGGCAGCCGATACGGCCGGGGCCGGCCCGGGCGAGGGTCTCGCGGACGAGCTCCGCCGCCGCGACGGCCACGTCCCGCTGCTGCGGCTGCCGCTGCCCGCCGAGGGCACCGCGCCCGTCGGCTACGACACCGCCGTCGTCCTGCCCCTGCGCGACGGAGCCGCCGCCGACCTCGTCGCGCGCCTGCTCGCCGGGATCGACGACGCGCTGCTGCTGACCCTCCCGGGGCTCGACGAGGTCGTGGTCGAAACCCCGGAATCCGTGCGGACTCTGACGAGGCATCAGGAAGGCCTGTACGTCGTGATCGAGGACCGGGAGGAGCACACGGTGAGCGGGGCGGCACCCCGACCCGACACCGCACCCCGACCCCACACCGCACCCCGACCCGACACCGCGCCTCAGTCCGACACCACGCTCCGGTCCGACACCGCGCCGGGGTCCGATGCCGCTCGGTGGCCCGCCTCCGCGCCCCTGTCCGCCTCCGCTCCCGGTGCCGCCTCCGCGCCCGTCACCCGTACCACCCGCTGGCGGACCTCCGCCGCCGGTGGTGCGCTGGACGCGGCGCTGCTCGCCGACCGCCCCGTCGAGGAGCGGCTGCGGCCGGTGTGGTCGGTGACCTGGGCCGTCCCGGTACGTGGCGACGAACCCTTGCCTGGACACGGCAGCGAGTTCCGGCCCGTACGCGGCGGCGAAGTCCCGCCCGTCCGGGACAGTGAAGGTGAGCGCGATGGGGGTGACCGCCGTGGCGCGCCCGCGCGTCCGGCCACCGCGCCCGTCGTCCACGCCCCCACTCCCACCGACGAACCCCTCGACCTTCCCGCCCTGTTGATCGCCTCCTTCCCGCTGGAGCCGACCCGCCGCCACGCCGCGCCCGGGCCGCTCACGGACTTCCTGGTGGAGCGGGCGGCGGAGGCGTACGTCGCCCTCGTACGCGACTGGCGCCCCGTCGGCACCGGCACCATCGACCTCGTCCCGGGCCCCCTCGGCAAGGGCGAACTCGACGGCCGCCTCCGCGC
>NZ_LIQY01000717.1 GCF_001418495.1 Streptomyces pathocidini
CGCCTGCCCACAGCGCGGCGCACACCGTGCCGGCGGCGGGCCCGTGGCTCGCTGGCCAACGTCGGTCGCACGGCCGACAGGCCGTCAAAAGGCCGTGTGGCCCCGCCCGTTGACACGGGCGGGGCCACACGGCCGGAGTGGCGGAGAGACGTTACTGCCAGCTGGCGTGCAGCGGCTTGCCCTCGGCGTAGCCGGCCGCGCTCTGGACGCCGATCACGGCTCGCTCGCGGAACTCCTCCAGGGAGCCCGCGCCCGCGTACGTGCAAGAGCTGCGCACGCCCGCGATGATCGAGTCGATCAGGTCCTCGACGCCCGGCCGGGCCGGGTCCAGGAACATCCGCGAGGTGGAGATGCCCTCCTCGAACAGCCCCTTGCGGGCGCGGTCGTAGGCCGACTCCTCGCTGGTGCGGTTCTGCACGGCGCGCGCGGAGGCCATGCCGAAGCTCTCCTTGTACGGCCGCCCGTCGGCGGTGTGCTGGAGGTCGCCCGGCGACTCGCAGGTGCCCGCGAACCAGGAGCCGATCATGACGTTGGACGCGCCCGCGGCCAGCGCCATGGCGACGTCGCGCGGGTGCCGCACGCCGCCGTCGGCCCACACGTGCTTGCCGAACTTCCGCGCCTCGGCGGCACATTCGAGCACAGCCGAGAACTGCGGGCGCCCGACACCGGTCATCATCCGGGTGGTGCACATCGCGCCCGGGCCGACCCCGACCTTGATGATGTCGGCCCCGGCCTCGACCAGNNCCCGGCGTCGAGCAGCGCCTTGGCGCGCCCGGCGACATCGCCGTTGATTCCGACGGCGGCGGCGACGCGGAGCTTGCCCTGGGCGTCGGTGGCCGGGGTGTAGAGGGTGGCCCGCAGGGCGCCCTTGCGGTTGAGGATGCCGACGAGCCTGCCGTCCGCGCCCACCGCGGGGGCGATCCGGCGATGGGCGGCGTCGAGGCGGTTGAAGGCCTCGCGCGGGTCGATGGAGGCGTCCAGGACCAGCAGGTCCCGGGACATGACCTCGGTGAGCTGGGTGAAGCGGTCGACGCCGGTCAGATCGGACTCGGTGACGATGCCGATCGGCCGCCCGTCCTCGACCACGACGCCCGCGCCGTGCGCGCGCTTGGGCAGCAGGGACAGCGCGTCGGCGACCGTGGCGTGCGGGGCGAGCACGATCGGGGTGTCCAGGACGAGGTGGCGCTGCTTGACCCAGCCGACGACATCGGCGACGACGTCGATCGGGATGTCCTGCGGGATGACGACGAGCCCGCCCCGGCGCGCGACGGTCTCGGCCATCCGGCGCCCGGCGATCGCGGTCATGTTGGCGACCACGAGCGGGATGGTGGTGCCGGTGCCGTCGTGGGAGGACAGGTCGACGCCCTGGCGGGACCCCACCGCGGAGCGGCTCGGCACCATGAACACGTCGTCGTACGTCAGGTCGTACGGCGGCTTCTGGTCGTTGAGGAAACGCATACTAACTCTCTCACCTGCGGTTTTACGGGGTGGGCGGGTG
>NZ_LIQY01000718.1 GCF_001418495.1 Streptomyces pathocidini
TCCCGGTCGGGCCCGGCGCGGCGGTCCCGGTCGGGCCCGGCGCGGCGGCCAGCAGCCGCAGCTGGAGGGCGAGTACGGCGATGGCGAGCGGCGGCAGGTCGAGCCGCAGCAGGGCGATGCGGTCGCTGTCCAGCACGGACCGCACGGTGTGCAGCCGGTGGTGGAGGTCGATGCGCGCCTCGCCTCCCGCGTACAGCACGACCACGTACCCGTGCTGGTCGAGCAGGCGCCGCACCGCCTCCAGCGCGTCCTCCAGGGACCGCTCCCGCGGCGGCGGCAGCACGGCGGCGGGCGGGATGCGCGGGGCGAGCGCGTGGGTGGCCAGGGCCTGCGGGTCAAGGGGCGGCAGTACGAGGTCAGGGCTGGTGACTGCGATGGCGACGGTCACGTCGGTCCCCCCATTCGACCCGCACAACTCACGTGTATGTGCCGTGTATCCGAACTGTATCGACGCGCGGAGACCGAGAGAACGGTTCACCGAGTCTTGACAACCCTATTGGTCTGAACCATTTTGGATCGTCGACGGTGGCCACCGCCCTCAGCACTCCTCCAACTCCCCTTCTCCCGGAGGCAGTCGTGGCACACGAAGTCGTACGCGAAGTCGCACGCGAGGTCCGCAGCAAGTGGAGACGCCGGTTCGCCGCGGCGCTCGCCGCGGGGGCCTCGGCAGCCCTCGCCCTCACCGGAATATCCTCCTCCGCCCAGGCCGCCACCCAAGCCGCCCAGGCGGCCAATCTGGCGCTCAACCCCGGCTACGAGTCGGGCCTCAGCGGCTGGACCTGCTCCGCCGCCACCGGCGCCACAGTCACCAGCCCGGTCCACGGCGGCTCGGCCGCCCTCAAGGCCACTCCAACCAGCGCCGACAACGCCAGGTGCGCGCAGACCGTGGCCGTCCAGCCCAACTCCGACTACACGCTGAGCGCGTGGGTGCAGGGGAGCTACGTCTACCTCGGTGCCAGCGGGACGGGCACCACCGACGTCTCCACCTGGACCCCCTCCGCCCCCTCCTGGCAGCAGCTGACCACGACGTTCCGCACCGGCGCCTCGACAACGTCGGTGACCATCCACACCAACGGCTGGTACGCCCAACCCGCGTACTACGCCGACGACATCAGCCTCACGGGCCCCGGCGGCGGCGGTGACCCCGTCCAGGTCCCGTCCGCCCCCACCGGCCTCGCGGTGGGCGCCACGACGGCGTCCTCCGTCGCCCTGTCCTGGAGCACGACCACCGGCGCGACCGGCTACAACGTCTACCGGGACGGCACCAAGGTCCAGGCGGTCACGGGCACCTCGGCCACCGTGACCGGGCTGTCGGCGAGCACCTCGTACCAGTTCCAGGTCACCGCCACCAACACCGCGGGCGAGTCGCCCAGGTCTGCGGCCGTGGCGGGCACGACGGCCGCCTCCGGGGGCGGCGGAGGCGGTGGCCCGGTACCGGCGCATGCGGTGACCGGCTA